>NZ_PJPV01000005.1 GCF_002864045.1 Endozoicomonas acroporae | reverse complement strand
TTCATTCATTTGAAAGGGCGACTTTTCTATTGACTGTGTTAATGTGTAAGATCTGGATTGAAAGAAGTATCAACTCTTTCAAACAAACGATTCGCTATGACAAGGAACCGGAGCCCAAAGCAACATGCTATGAATGGTGGTTTTGCCGGAGCATAAAGCCCCATAGCGTGAACTATTGGTCAGTATTCAGGCTCAAATATCGTAAGTAGTTAACCAAATGAAATCGTATTTTCTGACTAAGTTGTCAGTTACTCTGCGGCGTTACAACTCCGGTCACATAGCTACGGCTATGCTCCCTACGTTGTGCCTTGCATAGTAACTGCCCACTTAGCCAGAAATATACGATTCCATTTGGCCAACTACTTATACCGAGCCGGGCCCCGACAGTGAAGAGCTAAAGGAAACGATGCGTTTAAAATCCATCAAACTGGCCGGATTCAAATCGTTTGTGGACCCCACAACGGTGCACTTTCCCTCCAACATGTGTGGGGTGGTAGGCCCCAACGGTTGTGGCAAGTCGAATATTATTGATGCGGTTCGCTGGGTCATGGGGGAATCGTCCGCCAAGCATTTGCGTGGCGAGTCCATGACCGACGTTATCTTTAAAGGCTCCAACAGCCGCAAGCCTGCCAATCAGGCGTCTGTGGAGCTGATCTTTGATAATAACGAAGGGCGGGTCACTGGAGAGTTTGCCGCTTACCGGGAAATCTCGGTCAAGCGAACAGTTAACTCCGATGCCAAGAACACCTATTTTCTCAACGGCAGTAAGTGCCGCCGTAAAGATATTATGGATATCTTCCTTGGCACCGGTCTTGGGCCCAGAAGTTACGCCATTATCAGTCAGGGCATTATCTCCAATCTGATTGAATCCAAACCGGAAGAGCTTCGGGTATTTATCGAAGAAGCAGCCGGTATCTCCCGCTACAAGGAACGCCGTCGTGAGACGGAAAACCGCATCCGGCGAACCAATGAAAACCTTGAACGACTGACCGACCTGCGGGAAGAGCTGGGGCGTCAGCTTGGCCATCTGCAACGACAGGCTCAGGCGGCGGAAAAGTACAAACAGTACAAAGCCGAGGAACGGCTGAAAAAGGCCCAGCTGCAGGCATTGAAGTGGCAGACCATCAATACCGGAGCCCAGTCCCAGGAACAGGCCATCCGTGAGTTCGAGGTTCAGCTGGAAGCGGCAATCAGCCAACAGCGTTCAGCGGATGCCGCCATGGAAGATGATCGTGTTCAGCAGATGGAGCTGAGTGACCGTTTTCATGAAGCGCAATCCAGTTATTACGGCACGGGCAATGAAGTCACCCGTATTGAACAGACTCTGCAGCACCGGGAAGAACGTTCCAAAGAGTTGAGTCGCGACCTTGAACAGGTGGAGCACAGCTGGGAAGAGGCCCGTGAACAGCTGGCGGATGATCAGCAACAACTGGAGTCTTTCCAGGAAGAGCTGATCGAGCTGGAGCCGGAGCTGGCCATGCTGCAGGATCAGGAGGCGGACTCTGGTGATGTCCTGACCCGGGCAGAAGAGGCCATGCAGCGCTGGCAGCAGGAGTGGGATCACTTCAATCAGCGATCCCATGAACCAAAACGAACCGCTGAAGTTGAGCAGTCCCGCATCCACCATGCCGAGCAGGTGATGGGGCGTTTGCAGGAGCGGGAAGGTCGCCTGAAGGAAGAGTCCGCCGCGCTCGGGGGAACTGAAGACCAGGAAGAGATGACGCTCCTGTCGGAAAAACTGACCGAACTGGAGTTGACCGCAGAAACCGTTGAACTGCGCATCGAAGAGTGTGTTGATGCAGTTGAACAACAGCGTGATCAGGTGCAGAACCTGACGGCGGAGCTGGAAAGCAACCGGGATGAACTCAGCATGGTGCGAGGTCGTCATGCTTCTCTGGAGGCTTTGCACCAGGCATCACTGCATCAGGATACGGGCACCATTGAGTGGCTTGAGCAGCACCAGCTCAATAACCACACCCGTCTGATGGATAAGCTTCAGGTCGATGCGGGCTGGGAACGTTCGGTTGAAACCGTTCTGGGCGATAGCCTCCAGGCCGTGTGTCTGGATAGCCTTGATCCTGTCGCTGATGCACTGGGTGCGTTAGAGCAGGGATCGCTGGTGCTGCTGGAGGTTGGTGCAGGCCAGCAACACACCCCTTCGTTAAGTGAGTTGCCACTGCTGGCCGACAAAGTGATCAGCGGTCGGGAAGCTCTGCCCTTATTGGCTGGAATCTATGCCGCAGATTCACTGGAAACGGCGCTCTCCCTGCGTGCAAAACTCCAGGCTGGCGAATCGATCATTACACCGGATGGCATTTGGCTCTCTTCCGGCTGGCTCCGGGTTAACCGGGGTGTCGATAATAATGCCGGTGTGCTGGAACGTCAGAAAGAGATGGACGCGCTGGGTGACAAGCTTACAACTCTGGAAGAAAGCAGCCTGCTATTGAAAGAACAGCTGGAAGGCGCAAGGGCAAAACTCGAACAGCACGAGACTCAGCGGGAGCAGCTGCAAAAGCAGCTGTCCGAACTCAACCGGAACCAGGGTGAGGTGCGGGCGGATCTTGGTGCCCGAAAGGTCCGGTTAGAACAGTTTTCCGAGCGCCGTCGACGGCTTGAGCAGGAGCTGCAGGAAGTCAGGGAGCAGTATGGGCTGGAGCAGGAGGTGATTGGCGAGTCCCGCATGCGCCTGCAGGAAGCTTTGGATCATATGGAAGAAGACATTGGTCGCCGGGAAGCGATGCAGGAGCAGCGTGAAAAGCTTCAGGCTCGTCTCGAAGAAGTACGTCATCAGGCCCGTTTTGATCAAGAGCGGGCCCATCAACTTGCCCTTCGCCAGCAATCCATCAATACCCAGATAGGCTCTCTGAAAGCAGCCATTGAGCGTTTAAGCCAGCAGTCTACCAAGCTCCGGGAACGGCGGGAATTTCTCCGGGAGTCCATGTCTGAATCCAACTCACCAGAGGGGGATCTGCGGGAACAGCTGGAAGAGATGCTGGCCAGACGTCTTGAGCAGGAAGAGACGATGCAGCAGGCCCGGATGGCACTTGAAGAAGTGGAGCAGCGGATTCGTGCTGGTGAGAAGGTCCGTCACAGTGCTGAGCAGCAGGCGCAGAAAATTCGCGAACAGTTGGAAAAGCTGAGGATGGACTGGCAGGGCATGCAGGTTCGTCGAACGACACTGGCTGAACAGCTGAAAGAAGATCAGTTTGATCTGGCAACGGTACTTGAGAACCTTCCGGATGACGCATCTGAGCAGCAGTGGGAGCAGGAGCTGGAACGGATCGCCGCACGCATTGAGCGTTTGGGCGCGATTAACCTGGCGGCCATTGAGGAGTACGAAACCCAGTCAGAGCGCAAACAGTATCTGGATGCCCAGAATGATGATCTGGAGTCAGCCCTGAATACCCTGGAGAATGCCATTCGCAAGATCGACAAGGAGACCCGTCAACGGTTCAAGATGACGTTCGATAAGGTCAATGCCGGTCTCCAGGAGTTGTTCCCCCGGGTATTCGGCGGTGGGCAGGCCTATCTGGCCTTAACCGGAGAAGACCTGCTGGATACCGGAGTGGCTATAATGGCTCAGCCCCCCGGCAAGAAAAACAGTACGATCCACCTGCTTTCCGGTGGTGAAAAGGCCCTGACGGCTATTGCCCTGGTATTTGCCATCTTCCAGTTGAATCCGTCGCCTTTCTGTATGCTGGATGAGGTGGACGCCCCTCTGGACGATGCCAACGTTGGGCGGTATGCCAAAATGGTCTCTGAGATGAGTGATAAAGTGCAGTTTGTTTACATCACTCACAACAAAATCGCCATGCAGGCCGCCAGTCAGCTGGTGGGTGTCACCATGCATGAGCCGGGTGTATCCAGACCGGTATCGGTGGATATTGAGCAGGCGGCGGCGATGGCTGAGTTGTAACTATCCGGTATGCTTAAGAGTTGGATAAATAAGCTATGACATTGACATTACGCAGTATATAAAGCACGTAAAGTAAACGTTCATGGCTTAATTTGTTATTTTTTTATTGTAATATTGCAACGTTGGTCGATTGCAGCAGTAATTAATGCAGATGTGATAAATGACGGTGGTCTGTTGTCATCAAGTGTTATCACAGGGAAGCAGACTGCAATTCGGGCGTTGTTTCAAGGTCTACAGGGCAGCAAGGACATGAGTTTGCGAGATTGGCTGATACTCATAGGAATACTGGTAATCGCCGGCGTACTGGCCGACGGTTATCGCAGGATGCGATTGGCCAGAAAAAGGTCATCGGAAATCAGCTTTGGTCTGGAGGAAGTCAAAGGCTATGACGATGATTTTTCCAGTGAACTGCCTAATGGCGGTGCCCGGCCCAGTGCGCATAAAGAAAGCACTCTGAAAGAGAGCTTTCTGAAAGAAGGGTTTGCCAAAAAAGAGCCTGCCAGGCCCCGTGTTGAACCCGGGTTTTCCGGGAGCGACTATTTCGATGACTACCCGGAAGAGGGTATCGAAGAACCGCCCGTGTACCCTGAATCCTTGAGACAGCGCCATCGTCACCCTGAAGAAGCTGAACGGCATACAGAGCAAAGCGACGCCGGGGAAAAAGCGAGAGTTCAAAGAGCGCTTGATCTGGATGAGCCTGTTCCGGTGCTGATGAATCTGGACGAGTCACAGCAACCCTCAAGAAGTAAACGCCCGTCGTCTGCTGAGGATCATTTACAGTCTGGCGGCTTTTCACGGACAGCAGGCGCTGACCGTTCTGTTCGCTCCCGTGAAACGTCCAGATTGGATGCTGAGCCGGAAGAGTTTGTTGGTCAGCCAAGAGCGGCAACCAGTCAGGGCAAGGCACCGATTCAGGAACGTGACGTTTCGGCCAGAGAGAGCTCCAACCCACAGAAAGAACTCAACCTGGGGGGGCGTGAGAAGGCAGAGAAGCTACAAGAGCGCCCGCCCGCCAGTGAAGTGATTGTGATCAATGTGCTGGCCAAAGGCGGCGGTGTTTTTGCCGGTGACCAGCTGATGCAGTCCATGCTGGCATCCGGCATGCGCTTTGGTGATATGTCGATCTTCCATCGATATACCAATGCCGATGATACCGGAAAAATCCTGTTCAGCATGGCCAACGGCGTAAAGCCGGGTACCTTTACCATTGATAATCTGGAAGCCACTGAAACACCGGCTTTGAGTCTGTTCATGAGTCTGCCGGGGCCGGAAAAACCCATGCAGGCCTTTGCCCTGATGGAAGAGACGGCCCGTCGTCTTGCCCTTGATCTGGGCGGTGAGCTGAAAGATGAGCAGTTCAGCGTGATGACTCAGCAGACCCTTGAACACTGTCGTCAGCGTATTCGTGAATATGAGCGCAAGCAGCTGGCGAAACAGCCGGTGCATTGATATTCCTGCTGGCCCGGCCATTGCTATCTAATGTTTTCTTCAGCGGGTTCTCAGGCAGAGAACCCGCTGGCCTTTGATAATTCCATGAGCATGACTTCTTCAGATATCCCATCGGTTCCTTCCCTTGAGCTTGCAGAGCAAGAGATACTTCAGCTGCGTCAGCAAATCAGCGAGCACAACCATCGTTACTATGTCCTGGATGAGCCGGAAATTCCCGACAGTGAATACGATAAGCTGTTTATCCGCCTGAAATCCCTTGAAGCTGCATACCCACAGCTGATAACTGAAGATTCTCCCACCCGGCGGGTCGGCGGCACGCCTCTGAAAGCGTTTGGTCAGGTTCGCCATGAACTGGCCATGCTCTCCCTGGATAACGCTTTTGATGCAGAAGATCAGGCGGACTTTAATCGTCGGGTTAAAGAGCGGCTGGGCACCACTGAAGACATTGAATACGCCTGCGAACCCAAGCTGGATGGTATTGCTGTCAGCCTATTATACGAAGATGGTCTTCTGGTCAGGGCAGCTACCCGTGGCGATGGCACTACCGGGGAAGATATTACCCAGAACATTCGTACGATTGAATCAATCCCACTCAAGTTGATGGGCAATGGCTGGCCTCGACGCCTTGAAGTCCGGGGCGAAGTGTATATGCCAAAGGCTGGCTTTGAACAGTTAAACCGGCGGGCCAGTGCCAAAGGTGAGAAGACCTTTGTTAACCCGAGAAATGCAGCGGCTGGCAGTTTGCGCCAGCTGGATTCGCGGATAACGGCTAAACGACCATTGACGATCTATTGCTACAGTGTTGGTGTTGTCGATGGCGGAGCACTGCCTGACACCCACGGTGAGATACTTGCCTGTCTGAAACAATGGGGTTTACGAGTCAGCCCCGAACTGCAGGTGGTCAAAGGTGTCCAGGCCTGTGAAGACTACTATCAAGCCATGGCTGAAAAACGTCAGGGGCTGCCTTACGAGATTGACGGTATTGTTTATAAAGTGAATGCCATTGCCCGGCAGCAGGCCCTGGGGTTTGTTGCCCGGGCGCCGCGCTGGGCCATCGCCCGTAAATTTCCGGCACAGGAAGCGATCACGACTCTTAAGGATGTGGAGTTTCAGGTAGGCAGAACCGGTGCTATCACTCCAGTTGCCCGTTTGCAGCCGGTGTTTGTGGGAGGGGTGACGGTCAGTAATGCGACCTTGCACAACATGGATGAAATTGCCCGGCTGGATATCAAAATAGGCGACAGTGTCGTTATCCTCCGGGCGGGTGATGTTATTCCCAAGGTGAACCGGGTTATCCACTCCATGCGTCCTGATGATGTTCGGGATATCATCTTTCCCGATCGCTGCCCGGTCTGCGACTCTGAGCTGGAACGTGAAGAAGCCATCCTGCGCTGTTCTGGCGGGCTGTTCTGTTCAGCCCAGCGCAAAGAGGCTATCAAGCACTTTGCTTCTCGCAAGGCGATGGATATTGATGGTCTTGGGGATAAACTGGTTGAGCAGCTGGTCGATCGTCAATTGATCGCAACGGTGGCAGACCTGTTCAGTCTCAATGCCCCGGAGGTTTCCGGCCTTGAACGTATGGGGAAAAAGTCGGCCGAGAACTTGATTAATGCGCTTGATCAGTCCAGAAAAACCACGCTTCCCCGTTTTATCTACTCATTGGGCATTCGCGAAGTGGGTGAGGCAACCGCACAGGGGCTGGCAGGTCACTACCGCGATTTGCATAAATTGATGGCCGCTTCGGTGGAAGACTTGCAAACCGTGGATGATGTTGGCCCTGTGGTTGCTGGTCATATTGAGAAGTTTTTCCGTCAGGAACACAACCGCGAAGTGATTGAAGCACTTCTGGCGAAAGGTGTTGCATGGGAAACGGAATCGCCGGTTGTAGAAAGAGGCGATCAACCGCTTGCAGGTGAAACCTGGGTGTTAACCGGGACGTTAAACACAATGACCCGCGACGAAGGTAAGGCCATCCTGCAAAAACTGGGAGCCAAGGTGACTGGCTCAGTTTCAGCAAAAACATCAGCCTTGCTGGCCGGTGACAAGGCCGGTTCAAAACTGGCCAGGGCAGAGAAGCTGGGAGTGCGTGTCGTCACTGAGGATGACTTTATGCAGATGAGGCAGGCCTGGGGCGTGTAGCGTCTGCGGCAATTTGATTGGAGCTGAACCTCAGAGGTTGTAAACACTCCAGAAAATCTGGACTGATGAAGCAAGCTAAAGGCTATCTTTTCTCAGTGCTCCTGGTGATCTCTGTGGCTGAACATTGGAGGATGGCGGCTGAATGTCAAACCTGAGTCGAAAGCTGTTTATTTTGATCCTGTCTGCCGTGCTGGCAGGCTGTGCCAGTAAGGCACCACCCGAGAAGCCCCACAACCTTTGCAGTGTCTTCAAGGAAAAACGCGGCTGGTATAAAGATGCAAAAAAAGCCAACCAGCGCTGGGGTACCCCCATCCAGATTATGATGGCCATTATGTATCAGGAATCATCTTACCGGCACGATGCCCAGCCGCCACGGCCATGGTTCCTTTTCATTCCATTACCCCGTAACTCTTCCGCTTATGGCTACCCGCAGGCGCAGGATGGCACCTGGGAGCAATATGTTAGCGAAGCCGGAGGTTTCTTCCCCAGCCGTGAAGACTTTGGCGACGCGATTGACTTTATTGGCTGGTATACCCACAAGTCCCGCAAGCTGAATGGGACTTCACTGTGGGCTGCCGATCAGCAGTACCTGAATTACCATGAAGGCTGGAACGGTTACCGCAAGGGAACCCATAAGAAAAAGAAATGGTTGTTAAGCACCGCCAGCACAGTAAAGCGCAGGGCCAGTAACTATGGTGAGCAGTTGCGCCGCTGTAGCCTGTAGTGGATATAGTGGGCATCATTTCGATGAGTTTGATGGGTTCCTTCTATCAATGACGCCCAAATGCCGTTCGTCCTGAGTCGGAGCCGAAGGACGCTCAGGGTGAACGGGGATTATACACCTCAAACTCATTGAAATGGTGTGCCAGGCTTTGGCATCCTGCGTCGCCCTGCCTTTCACACCCATGTGGTCGTACGAGATTCGGGGCAGCTTATGAAATATCCGGGCTGACGTTAACTGATCATTGGTCAGGGGTATTGAATCGTTGGATTGTCCGTTCACCGTGGTTTGATTGATTTATTGAATTATATTTTTTGAACCTTTCAAGCTTTATTTTGTCTGTTCAAGAGAACAGGTATTCAATAAAGGCAATACTTATGATTCCTTCTTCTTCCTTACCAACCCCTTCGACACCGGATCTACCGGAAATTTCCCAGGAGACCAATGCTGTTACCCCTGAAAATGTTGGCACAGCTAAAACCGTTGGCCTTGATAACCCAGAGAACCATGGTGCTGCAGCTAAACCGTTAGCAGCATATTCCATTGAGTCTTCTGATGATGAGTCTGAAGGTGGTGGTAATGGCATTCTAAAGCTGGAAACTGGTGATTATGAACGGGTTACCATCAACAGGAATATTCAAGCTGTAGACATGGATGGTAGTTTATGCCTTGTTCATGTTCCTGATGATGGAAGGGGTTATGTAGCCTGGCATATGGAACCTCCCGATGTGACCTTTTTACTGAACCCCACTCGGCGAGCCATGGCTGCGATATTTTTTCCAGAAGAAATCCGTGCTGCTGAAAATCATGCTGGCTATTGGCAGGAAGAAGTGCAGAGAAAGCCTGGAACCACCTATTTATGTGGTCCCGTTGCTGATGAGTTGGCACAGAATTTTTTTAATGTTGATCCAGCTAATGTCCTCAGAACTGAAGAAGGCCCTGTCTCAGTTACATTTGACATTGCCACTCGAAGTTTTCATACAAATTAGCACGGCTGACATAACCAGCCATGAGGTTTTGCAGACAGATAAACGTCGTTGACAAAGGGTGGAACACGCGCTGTTTCAAGTAAAAGACAACGTTTTACATATTGCCCGCCCGGGTAACTTTGTCTGGGGGATCTTGTCCAGAATAATGGATCTGTTGTTCCGGGCAGCCTTCTGGAAAAAGGATGATCAGACATCCTGCTCGCTGAGGATTTGTCTGGCAACGTCTTTGTGCAGAATATTCGGTGTCTGGCTTTCCTGATCAAATACGATCACCATGTCGCCGGATTTCAAGCGGGATAATACCTGCGCCACTCGCTTTGCAAGGGCGTCGTCATAGCCATTATCCGTCCCTTCACGGCTGACAAACTCTTCGATCAGACTTTTAAGCGTCTCGGGCTCAATCATTTCGTAGGGAATAATCATTACCCATTACCTTCCACTGTTTTCACGTCAAGCTTCAGAGGTTCCAGCTCTTTAACCAGAAAGTGCTGGTTGGTGTACTCCCAGACCACATTCAGGTCCCATAGTGCGGTGCCATGGCGTCGTCCGGAGGATTCCCTCAGGTAGGCGGGTCTCGGGTCCTGGCCAAGTACCTGTTCGATCAGCAGAATCAGCTGCCTGCCGGTTCGTTGTTGATAACGCAGGCATTGGTTCATGGCCTGATCGGTGAACTTCACTTCTGCCATCGCCATTGGCAGGGGAGCAAAGCCACCCTTGGCATCAGGCAGGGCGTCGGCATAGGGCAGGTAGGGTTTGATATCAATAACGGGAGTACCATCAAGAAGGTCCACCGCCCCCAGCTTCAATATCAGCTTGCCATTGCCGGACTCAATGCCGCGCAGTTCAACCACGGACATACCCATAGGGTTTGGCCGGTGTGTGGAACGGGTAGCAAATACCCCCATGCGCTGCCGACCTCCCAGTCTTGGTGGGCGAATGGTTGGACGCCAGCCCTCATCCATGGTTTTGTGGAAGATAAAATGTACCCAGATATGTGAAAACCCATCCAGACCACGAACCAGGTTTTCCTGATTGTAAGGGGGGAAAAGCTCCAGTGTTGCTTCAGCGGCGGTGACAATGCCGGGCTGACGGGGGATTCCAAATTTCTGGCGGTAGCAGGAGTGAATAACACCTAACTGTGCAAACTGAAATGAGTGGTTGGTGATCTCTTTCACGGTGAGTCTGACAAGTTGTTGGGCTGGATATAATGACCGCAGGTGCTGTTATAAGCAATTAGGCTTTGTGACCACAGAGGCACAGAGTTCAAGAATAAATTATTTCTTTGTGTCTCTGTGGTGAAAGTTTTTAATCCATTGACTGCATTTGTGCAACGGCTCTGGCTATTCGTGCCACGCCTTCTTCCAGCACAGATCGGCTGCAACCAAAGTTAAGCCTCAGGTAATTTTCATCGCCAAATTGCTTTCCGGGGGACAGGCCAACACCGGCCTGGGCAAAGAACTGATGAGGATCTTCCAGCCCCAGTCCGCTGACATCAATCCAGGCCAGATAGGTTGCCTGCAGTGGTTCCATGGCCAGGCCGGGAATGTTATTGATGGTTTCCAGCAGGTAGTCGTGATTACCACGGAGGTAATCCAGCAATGACTGACGCCAGGGTTCACCATGACGATAGGCCGCTTTCGCAGCGGTGTAGCCAATCAGGGCGCTGTCCACTGACGGCACAATACCGGTGCGAACCTGGTTGAACTGATGACGTAACTGATGATTGGGAATAATCGTGAATGCGCAGCCGAAACCGGCCAGATTGAAGGTTTTCGATGGTGACATAAGCGTCACTGAGTTGTCTCGGGCAAATTCGCTGATGGCAGCGTAGGGAATATGTTCCGCATGGCGATCAAGAATCAGGTCGCAATGCACTTCATCGGAGCAGACCACAAGGCCATGTTTTTTACAGAGTTGCTCAAGCTTCTCCAGTTCTGCCCGGGTAAATACCCGACCGTTCGGGTTTTGCGGGTTGCAGAGCATCAGTAGTTTGCAGCTGGGGGTGATTTTCTGCTCCAGGCTGTGGAGATCGAGTACCCATTGGCCGTTTTGCTTAATCCATTCCACACCGATTAGCTCACGCCCAGCCAGTTTGGGTGCCATAAGAAAGGGATAATAGACAGGAACGGGGGAAATGACGCCTTCGCTTTTGTCGGCATAGGCACGAACACAGACATTAAGGGCAGAAACCAGGCCCGGCATCCAGACAATCCATTCTGGCTCAATATCCCAGTGGTAGAGATGGCGACAGCGCTCAACGACAAGTTGTTCCAGTTCGCTGTCTGGCTCGGTGTACCCAAAAACCCCATGGTCGATGCGCTGGTGCAGTGCTTCGATGATTTCAGGTGCTGACTGGAAATCCATATCCGCTACCCACATGGGGAGAACGTCAGGGCTGAAGCGCTCCCATTTAAGGCTGGAGGTGTTGGTTCGATCCACCACTTTGTCGAAATCGATGTTCATTGCGCTATCCAGTGTTTGTTTTCCAGTGTTTATTTTCTGGGTATCTTATTAATATTCAGTTTTTTAATTGGCTTTTGGAATAAAATTGGAACAACCGCCTAAAACTTTTGTCTACTGCTTAGTCATATAAAAACTAACATAGTAGAGTCAGGATGATATCAAGCTTTATTTCCAGCCATATTCTGCCAGCGATGCCATTGTGTGAAAAACAAGCCACCAGTGGAATAGCTGAACCAAACAATTTTGCTCAGCAGCGTTCATCAGCATTGTCGCAGGATCAGATTGCATTCTGGTCATGTCATTCTCAAATTGGCTCCCGGCGATGCGTCAATATGACTGAGTTTATCCATGCCTATATCCACCCACCTGGCCTGCATGTTGATGGGACTCCGATGTCGGATCAGGAGCGGTTGGAAGAGAGAGAGTTCGCCTCGCTGGTGGATTCTATGACTGGCAGGAGTGCTTGCCAACACGCCACAATCGCTGAAAGAAGCGTGAAGCCTTTCAGGCTGAATGGCCTTACCTCGATGTTAGTTGGGCTTGTGTATATTCTTTCCGGTACGGGCGCTGTGGTGTTCCCTGTTCACAGGAGGGGCAATAACTGCAGGTTGACTGACGACGCCCTGGAAATAGCCTTCTGTCAGGAAGCCAGATTTGAAAGAGAGAAACCGGAAGATTTGATCTGTTCGCATGCTGACGATTGTCCTGTGAGGGGGTATCCTGACACATCATTTTCGGTTAAATCTACCCATTCAGTCTGTCAGGCCATTACCAATCGACATCCAATGTTCCATGAATTTGAACGGATCAATAAATCGTTTCTTGATCAGCTCTTACCAACTATTAACGAAGACCGTCAGGAGAAGATCATTCAAGCCTACCGGTCAATGAGCTTTGATCTTAACAACCGGGAGGGCTCAAACGTTGCCCTTATTCTATCCGGTGGCACCCGGGCGACCGCCCAGCTGACCAGAGAAAATCACGCCGCTTACGCCAGGCTTCGGGGTATCAATTACCGATTTGTATATCCATTTGAATTTCGCGAAGAACTGGGGGCAAAGCAGTTGTACTGGCTGAAAGTCTTCGCTCTTAAAAACGTCCTGGAGTGTGAAGAGGTGCCTGCCGGTCAATGGGTGGTGTGGCTTGATGATGATATTGTTATCAATGACTTTGCCGGTATTTCCGGAATGCTCGACAAGTATATCAAAGAGTTTGGGAACGCTGATCTGCTTGTTGCCGGAGACAACCGCTGGGCCTTGCTTAATACCGGGATACTATTGGTGAAAAAGACCGAGAAAGCACGGTCATTTTTGCATATGTGGTCGTTATTCAGTAATGACCGGGTGCATGGCTATCAACCGCAAAATCATACGTTGCACGAGCAGGGTGTATTGAAATACCTCGTTAAGCATGGTTTCTTATTTGCCCCAATCAACAAAGACCTTAACTTGATCAGGATAGTTCCAAACAGGGTCAGGACCAAGGGGCTCAATCTCAATACCTACCAAAGGGATTCATTTGTCAAGCAACAGCCCTGGTACGATCAGAGCCTGCAAATTCAGGGCGTTGATGAAGAGCGGGAGCAGGGCTATGAGGATGGTGACAGTTTTATTCATCATGGCACGAAGCTATTTCGAACCCGGCTCATTTTGGAGTCATTACAACAGGCCATCGATAGTTATCAGCGTCTTAAAGGAATTATCTTTTAATAAGTTCCCGATTTCAGTTCACCCTGAAGCTTGTCGAAGGATCGTGCCACCGAACTTCGACAAGCTGAACGGAGTCAGGCAATGAAAATAGGGAAGTTATTTCCAGACAACTCCAAAGAGGCATCTCAGTAATAGTGCTTTTTTTCGAAGCTCCTTATGGATATGGCAATTTCAGGCAAGGCTCTGTATTAAAAGCCTTGCTAACGCCAATGTCGGCCTGAACTAGTTTATCAGCGATGAGTTGTAGTAATGCTCAATAGCCTCACGATCCCCCCGAAAGATCACTTTACCCTCCTTCTGCCCCAGCTGATAGTCATACATGGGGTCGTAATAATTGCTGAGCAGATCACCGATCAAAGGGCTGTAGCCTGCTATTCCTCCGCCCGATCTATGTTGCACAATGGCGTTTTCCAGAATGTCGGTTAATTGCTGATAGCGTTCTCCACCCAGTCGGCGGCGAATACGGTAAAGGCTACCAGAGAGGCCTTCGACAAATTGCTCAAAACCCTGTGGTTCACCATAAGCGGCAATAAACTCGGCAAGATTGTCGGTTACATACTCCTTAAGACCAATCCTGACCCGCTCTTCCATGGTCTCTTCGAGCAAAATTAACGGGGATTGCTGCATTTTGTCCCGCATCGTCTGGGGCAGGCTGCAGCGGCCAATCAGTTTACTTTCATCTTCCAGCAGTACCGGCATTCCGGGGTGTCTGTGACGGTGCTTCAGCAGCGCGATGGACAGGCGGTTTTCAAAATCGATCTGGCCCGGCTGTCCACCGTATCGGCGGCCAAAGCTGGAGCCTCTGTGGTTGGCGAGGCCTTCCAGGTCAATGCTGTAAGGCAGTTGTTGAATCAGCCAGGTTTTGCCGGTACCGGTTTTGCCACTGAGGATAATGAATGGAATTTCATCAATGGAGCGTTCCAGTTCATCGATCAGAAAACGTCTCAGGGCTTTATAGCCACCTTTGATTAATGGGTAAGGGTAGCCAGATTCCTTCAGCCACTGCTGGGTAATATGGGAGCGTTGTCCACCACGAAAGCAGAACAGGTACCCTTTTGGCTGTTGCCTGATAAGTGATTGCCAGGCTTCGAGTCGCTGAGCCCGGATATCATCAGTAGCCAGTCTGTAGCCCAGGGTAACAGCCGCCTCAGGTCCTTCTTCTTGATAACAGGTACCAATCAGTTCCCGTTGGTGGTCATCCAGAATGGGGATATTGATCGCCAGGGGGAAACTGCCCTTGGCGAACTCCACAGGGGCACGAACATCCATCAACGGAATGTCCTGAAGAAAAATAGACAGGAAGTCTTCAGTGTTGGCTCTTTCTTGATTTTCGGATGTCGTCATTGAGGGCTGCTGTGGCTGATCAAAACTGCATAGTTTCGTATCCGTAGCAGTGATTTGGCAAGTGTGAACAGGTGCAGGAGTAACCGTAACTACCCCTACTGGAACGTCACCACAGCGCTTGAGCGAAAAGATGAAGGATATTCTAAATTTGCAGTTGTTCAAGGTGATTAATGATTGTACCGCTAGATAGGAAACCCGGTGATCAGGTAACCTTGTTCCAGCTGGTATTTCAGCGCATCTTCCGAACTGCTGCCCTGTAACCAGTCGACATTTGCAAGCTCAATGGTATTGGTCCAGTGGTGGGCGCTGGTACTGGCAAGGTTCAGGTTGGTACTGCTGCCGTTGCTGTTCAGCGCCATGTAATCATAAGGCTGGGCGCTGGCTTCTGCAGGCAGGAAGCCTGAGATATCGATAACATCTTCTGCGCTGTGAAAATTGAATACCCGGTCATAAGCGGGTGCAGCTTCACTGCCAGCGTCTTCTTTCCGCCAGTAGAGCCTGTCTATTGCATGGCTGGTTCGGCTCAGCTCCAGAATATCGTTGCCAGACCCGCCTCTCAGTTTGCTGCCCTCATTGTTGGCATACAGGTGATCATCTCCGGCACCGGCATTTACAATGCCATCGCCCTTTAATTCAGCGGCTGGTGGTGCATACAGGGTATCTTTTCCCTGGTGACCAAACTGATGGGAGACAATCAGGTGACCCTGTTCAACCAGCGAGCTTAAACGTTCTGCAGTATCCATGGTGTTTCCCCCGGGCAACAGCGTTTCCAGCGGTATGGTATCCAGTGTAATCACCTCGGATAGTGCAGTGATCCGCACTTTCCCATCCATTTCATCAATGGTGACCTGGTTCGCCAGATCACTACCGGACCACACCTCGTCAAGGTTCAGCAGCTGGCTCAAATCAATAACGTCCACGCCGGGCTCGAAGTCCCGGATAGCGGTTGTGCCTGTATCGCCAGCCTCAAAGAGGAACGTATCACGGCGACCATCGCCTGAGCCTGAGTACGCTCCCCCCCAAACTGTATTGTTTCCTGACCCGGGAAGTATCTGGTTTTCACCGTTACCCCCGGCAATGAGATCATCTCCATTACCAGCGGAGATCTTCGGCGTTGTGCCATCGGAAATGATAATATCGCTGTTTGGGGTGCCGCTGATGTCTTGACTTTTTTCAACCACCACAATGTTCAGGGCAATGACATCACTGCTCTGGTTATTCCCATCGCCAACATCGGAGATGGCCTCAATATTCAGGGTATAACTTCCGGTTTGATGATCTTTAAGGTACAGGTTTGGCAGCGCACTGCTGACCAGTGCAATACCTGCTGGGCTGGAGGAAGGCGTGCCGGTTGGTGTTCCGGTATGGTTAACCAGCGATGCACTGCCTGGCAGTCCCTGAACAAGGGTGTAGAGCTCCGTGCCGACCAGATTGCTGACCGTCTCAGCCGGATTGATCACTGAAGCCCGGATAAAAACAGGCGCTGGTGTCTCTACGGTGGTAATGATGCTTTTGCGATCAATCTGCAGTGAGGGCTTATCAGACTTTGGCGCAATGGTAATGGTGCTATCCATCACAACTTCAGGGCCATAGGCTGTTGTCAGTCCATCGGTTTTATCCACAGACCGGACGGCCAACGACATCAGCAGTGTTCCATGACCATCGCCAGAATTAAATTCCAGCTCGGGTAATGTGGTATCCGCTGTTGCTATGGTTGCGGTGTAACCGCCTGAGTCATTGGCTGAGAATATGGTTGTCGTTTGGTCAGGAATAGTGAGGCTGGGTTTGATGGCCTCTGGCTCAGGAGGCATCAACGTGGGGGTGCTGCCCGGTAAAATCGTCAATGTGGCCTGAAGTTCTTCTGGATGATCATGTTTGTCTGAATGGCTGTCTGTGGTTTTGGCATTCAGACGAAAGGCGATGGGAGTGTTTTCATCCCCCGTCATTGCCCCGGGAATGTGATCCAGTGTGATGGGGTCACCCACAGGTTGTACCGTAATCTGAAATGCCTGCTCGTCACTGCAAACCGTACTCAGGCTCTGTTCGTGGCTGTGACTTTTCAGGGTCAGTTGCACGACACCGCTGAAGTCTTTCACCGGCCTCAGGAACAGTGGCTGTACATGGCCGTTGTTATCCATTAAGTGTGCTGGAATCTGCCACTTCCCGCTCCCGTTAAAGGGCAGGGGGTTGCCGGAACTGTCCTTGACCACCTTGCCATCAGGGAGGCCAGAGAGCACAACAGAGATGACTTCAGAGCCATCACTATCGTTCAGGGCAGCAATCAGCCCTTTAATAGGGATATCTGAGTCTTCATGGCCTTCCTGATTGGGTGCAGTAAGGGTGGCACAGTGATTGACTGGTTTGACTATCAGGTCAATCGCTTTGCTAAATACCTTGCTGTCGGTATTTCCGGTTCCCGGAGCGGTATCCATTACTTCTACAGTCAGCGGCATGGTATAGGTTCCCGCTGGAAGTCCCGCTCCGGGAGTGAAGGTGAAGCGTGCTATCCGTTGCTCAAACTGCGCTTCTGTTTCGGATATTTGTCGAGCTACTGAGTTGTCCGGTTGCAGCCCATCACCACCGATAACGATATTGTCCGGTGGCTTAAAGACAACTTTTTCGATGGTTTCCGAACCATCAATATCGGTTGTTCTTAACTGCAGGTGCATGGGTTCGGGATGATCCGCATCCTTCCACTCATCGGCCTCCGCTGCCGGTTTTGTCCAGGCTCTCAAGTCATATATCGAATCTTCCGGTGGTTCATCCGGTGAGTTTTCCACCACCGGCAGTACCTTGAACGGGATCTTGAAGTCTGTTTTGCTGGTCTGGTCGGAATCGGTATTTCTCTTCAATATGTGATAGGTAATACTGTCCTCTCCGGAAAAGTCCCTGGGGGGGCGAAATTGAAGGTTTCCGACGTCTTCCGGCCTGGTGAGGTACTCGGTGACCTCACCATCGTTATTCCAGTACACCGTTGTGAAACCTTTAAGGCTCCACCCGTGAAGATCAGTCACCGTCATACGGAATATGGTTTCTTCCGCTGAAGAGGTGTGGGTCTGGTCGAGGTTGATGCAACGGTCTGGAATAGTGAAGTAGTAATCCTCTTTACCCTCTACCGGTTCTCGGCAGACAAATAGGTTCTCTGGTGGTATCGGTTGATCCGGGCAACCGGTATTCTCTTGGACAATGACCTCCATCCGTGCATAGCGTGCTTCCTCATCCCCAGCGTCTTCAACAATGACTTTCGTATGGACAAAGTACCTGCCCTTCTCGGTAAAATGAACCGAGACGCCATCAAGTTCGCCACTTTGAATCAGCCATTTATCGTTATCAAAGATCAGCTCCTGTCCTCCAGAGGTGTGCAGATGCCAGCCTCCTGTCACCTTGTTTCCGGCAGGGGCATAAACCTCGATTTCATATTGAGGTCGCTTGTCGTTTTTTATCTGCTCACTGCCATCTTTATCGGTGGCAACCAGTTGTAATGCCGCCAGTGGCACATCATTTCCTGTAAAAGGCCCGGGGTTATCAATAATGACCCGGGTGTTTTCATCAGGATTGAACGGTGTGGCTGGAGGCTGTTCTCCATCAACTTCACCTCGCCAGTCAATATGCCCACTGACGGTTACCTCTTTTATCGCCGTTAAATCATTCTGCTGATCCGTGATGTCTATAGTAAAACTGAAGTCGGTGTTCTGACGGGTGGGTGTCGGGTAATCATGATCAATCGTTCCATCTGAATGGATCGGTACTATGCGGATATCACCTGCAGCAAGCGCCCGTTTCAGTGCATCCAGGCCGCCCGTGTGATCAACCAGGGACCCGCACTGGTTGGCCAGCAATGCGCCATTTACCATCAGTTGGAAACCATCGGGCAAATTGAATCCGGTAATATCGGTCATGGCTTCGCTGCCATCACTGTCGCCCGGGGTGAACCCGGTAAGGGCCAGTGGTGCTCCACCCGAGAGAAATTTACCGGCTCTGTCCAGTTCAACTTCTTTACCCCGGATGGGTGCGATGGCTTGATCCCGGGTATCCACCACCGGGGCAAAGATAGCTCGCAGCTGGTAGTCAAAAATGGCATGGGCTCCGTCCAGTTCTGTCACCAGAACCTTCATGGGCACCAGTGCCTCACCGGCATAGTCCGGGGGTGGTGTTAACCGATATTTGCCGGAGATAAGATCAGCTGCCGTTATTTGGAAAAACGGTTTGTCATTAACGAGATAAGCGATGGGCGGCTGCCGTCCGTGATTATCTTCCAGACGAAACCGGCTGTCTTTCAGGGTAACGACTGAGTTCAGGCTTTCGGAGCCATCCATATCTGTTGAGTGCAGATCAAACACCAGGGGCAGTCTTTGGTCTTCTTTGCCGTGGCCTGTCAACTCATTGGCAGTATCCGGATTCATGGTCCAGGTATTATTCGGCGTCACTTCCGGCGCATCCGGAACCCCTTTGATGCTTATTTGCATAAACCGGTCTGGCGACATGGCTTCTTCTTTGCCAGCCGCCGGTGCGATACCATCCTGAGGAGATTCACGACTGATGGCGTTTATCTGCAAACGAACATCGTCAAAGTTTGCCGAACTTCGATCTTTTCCCGGTTGATAATAGAGACGGTCAATATCCGGACCAGTGGCTTCAAAGCTGTTCGTTGAGCCGGGCACTATTTCTGTCCAGGCGCTTCCCTGCTGAATCCACAGGCGGCCTATAGCTTCTCCGGGCTTAACCAATGGTGTGACTTTCAGGAACAGGCTTTCAGAACCGTCCGTGTCCACCAGGGCTGCCTTGATGTGGCTGCCAATGGCAATGTGCTGATCTTCATTTCCCGTTATCTTAACGGTGTCAGGGGCAGCACCCGCAGGCATAACCACCAGTGTGGGAGGGTCTGCCACAGGTTGAACATTGACAATAATCGTTGCCGGTGATCGTGCAATAGCAACAGCAAAATAACCTTGTTCGGTAGCGATGGCATCCACCTTTATTTCCAGTCTGCCGCTCCAATGTTCATCAGACTGGACAACCAGCTGCCCAAACTGCTCTGGCGTAAGCGTGGCCCCGGCATTAATTTCCTGCCCATGACACAACAGTTTCATGCTGTCTGGTAATTGCATTATCTGGTATGAAAGGACTTCCGATCCATCCTTATCCTTAAGACCGGCTTTTATGCTGTTGCCAAGGGGAATACTTTGATCCTCCTCGCCGGTGACCACAGGTATCTGTTCGGGCCAGGTGGGGGGATCCGCTACGCCTTTAACATGAATAACCACCGGAGTGCTCAGGCTTTGAACCGGCCCCTGGTTGTTGCTGATGGTGGCATTCAGGTTGAGCGTGACCTGGTGGTTGTGGAGGGTAAAGTCCGACGCATCGGCTGCGGGCAGATAGCCAAGATTGACAGCGCTCAGGATGATGCTGCCGGAAACCATACTCCGGCTCATGGCGGCAAGGGGGATATGTACGGTATCACCCGTGGCGCTGAGAAGTTTGCCATTCCAGATCAGCGTTCCTCCCTGAAGATCGCGGGTGCTGACCGATAGGCTGGTCAGGGTTTCCTGCCGGTCCGGGTCCCCAAGATCAATGGCAAAGGAGAGAGCAATAGGCGTTTGCGTGTCTTCAGGGCCTTCGGTATTGATGACGCTGGTGAACGTTGCAGCCCGGTCAGCAATAGTGATCTGGAAAGGTGCCGAACTGTTATCACCATCGCCATCCACAATGGTGTGGAACATCTTCAGGGTGAAGTTCTGTCCCGCACTGTGATTAATATGAGGATAGGAAGGGAACCACCATCTGCCATTGCTCTGAACGGTCAGTATGCCTGCATCCGTGGTAATGGTGGTTTTACCGGTTGGGCTGACTGGATAGACCATATTCTGGTAGGTGATGGCGGTGAGCCTGGCATTATCGGCATCGGCATTCAGGGAATCGTTTCTTAGCAGATTATCACTGAAAGTCTGGCCTTCTTCCCCAATGGGCTGGTTATTTTTCCAATAATAGTTGCCGTTGGCCACAGGTACGGTATCCACGACGGTGTAGAGAAAATTTACGGGTGTGCTGTTGAGGCTATTGTCACTGTCGCTCATCAATACAGGTATGGTCAGGGTAATCGAGTTGCTCTGGCTGGCAAGCGACGGCGGGTGATCGAGGTTGTCCAGCTGTTCAAATTGAATAGTGGCCGCAGTCGGTTGTGGATCATTCACTGAAAAACGGAAAACCGGCAGGTTATCATTGGCCCGGCTGATGGTCAGCACTGACTGGTCCGGACCAGACACAGTAATACCGGTCAGTGGCTTACCATCGGAACTGAACCCGGCCACCTCCTGGGCAATGATGAATCGATCAAACACGGGGACGGGGCGGTCAGAACCCGGGATATAGTGGAGGGTACCGGTTACGGAAGTGTCGTTGCCTTTGTTAATGTCCGTGGTCGCCGGTGGCTGGGTGATCTTGCCGGGGGTTGGGTATTCACCGTCCAGCAGTGACAGGGTCAGGACGTCACGGGTTGTAGTGCCATCGGCATCTATGGCCTCCAGGGTATAGCTGACGGGCAGCATCGGGGTGTTCAGTCCGGTCGCCGTCAGGTGATCAAGGTAATGATACCAGGTGATGCCAATGGTGGCGGTTACTGAGGTGCCTGAGGGCACATAAATCACCTTTCCATCAGGCTGTATCGTGGTCAGACTGAAAATTTGATCCTTTTGTTTGCCATCCTGAATGGACCAGGCTTCCCAGGTTTCAGGGTAGCGGACTCCTGCCGTGGGTCCGAAGTACCGAATGGGCAGACCATCTGCTGTCAACTGGTTGCCCAGGACGTCAAGGGCAAAGCCGCTGCTGTCGACGACAGGGGGCAGAAACCAGACTTTGATCACGGCATCGGTATCGGCACGGATGTCGACGTTGATCCGCTCGCTGGCCGGTGTCCTTTGATACAGGGGCTCGGTCATTTCCAGGTCATTTATCGCCAGCTTCAGTTCCAGATTGCTACTGACATCATTGATCTGAACCGGAATCTGTTTTTCCGTGGTATCACCGTCTGAATCCGTGATGGCCACCGCGATGGCTAAGGGCCAGCTGCCCTTATCCTGATCCATGGGATGGTAGAGTTTTACTGTGTAGTGCAGTGAGGCCGACAGTGCGGGGAGTGGGTGATCATCCAGCGTCACGGTGAGTACCGGGGATTCCGGCTGGGCAGGCCAGTACAGGGAAAGGGTTGGCCCCTGGGCTTTCCAGATCAGTGGCTGTTGGTTGGCGAACAATCCATCCAGTCCGGGCTGGATGGCTGAAAATCGCCAGCTGTCTGGTACGATCTGGTCGGACTTCGGGGTGGCTGTAATTGTCCCGGTGGCGGTGACCGGCAGGTTTACTTCATTGATGTTGACCCTCGAGGGATTGCTTAATACCGGGGATACACCGTCAATAATGGTCGCCTTAACCTTACTCTCTGTAACTGCCGGTGTGCCGTCAATATCGTCAAAGGTAAAGGGCAGGGAAAGGATAATCCGCTCGCCATTCACCATGACTGAATTATTGCCGACGGTACCGGCCAGGTGATCCAGGGGACGAGCCAGCTCACCATTAACCCTGACCATTAGATTTTTGTTGTTTTTGTTAACAGCCGACAGTGACAGAGTGAGGATATCGATGTTTTGCCCATTCTCGATAACACTGCCCCGAAGCTGATTACCAGCTGACGTGAAGCTGACCGGAGTGCCCAGTGAGGTCAGGATACCGTTCAGGTTGTCAGGATCTGCAGTGAATCTCAGGCTCTGGGGGGCGATGGCATCAGAGCCATCGCCATGCAGGGTGGCAATAGTGCCAGCGTAATACTCGGGATAACGGGGAGACGTGGTCAGGTTGTTTTCGGTAAAGGTCAGGTTGATCTGCTCATTTCCCGTGGCGGGCGGGCCATCTTTAATTCTGACAGAAACAGCCGCATGAGCGGTATCGCCACTGCTGTCGGTGACAGTGTAGGTAAACTCCTGAGGCAGGGGTTGCTGGCCAGGATGATACAGAGAGTCCAGGGCCGTGTAGGTGTAATTGCCATCCGGTTTAACGGTGAGCGTGCCGTACAGGGTTTCAATGCTGGTGTCGGTTTGGAAATCGAACACCTGCCCGGTTTTTGTTGTGGTGTTTTTATCCAGATAAAACCGGTCAAGGGAGACCTTGGTGATGGTGAGAGTCTCAAGACATTGCACATCATTGTCCAGCAGATTACCGGTCACCGTTTGACCTTCAGTGACCTCGATATGATCATCCCTCAGGGTAACGCCACCATCAATCACCGCCAGCGTTACGGTATGGCTGATGGTATTGAGGTCATGATCGCTGGCGGTGAGTACCAGGGGTATTATCGCCGGCTCAGGTTCTGTGACATCCAGGTTGGCCAGCTGTTGAACCACCAGGTTGGCAGACAGGTTGCCGGAGGTGTCGGTGCTGATATTGCCCAGTTGAATGCTGAGCACTTCTTTTTTGTCGGACAGTGTTTTTAGCACCAGACTCTGGTTTCCCGGTCCGGGATACAGGTTATCAAGATCCAGATTTTCTCCATCACTCGTGGGCAGCCGACTGGCCAGGGCGTTGTGAAGCTGCTCTGTGGTTGCATTAATATCAAACTGCAATTGGTTCGGTAGCAGGGGGTCGGAACCTTTCAAAACGGTAATCTGTCCGTAATCCGGAATGGGGCCGGGCTGGTCACACTCCTGGTCGATTGACATGGTACTGACCGTGTCGTTTGAAAAGCTCAGTGCTGTGCCATCCAGAACCGTAAAGCAGATGGTGGCACTATTGCTGTCCCCATCCGTGTCAGTAACGGTAAAGGTAAACGTCTCTGTCAGTGTACTGTCGGTGGTATGAAACTGGTCAGGTGTTGCAGTATATTTCCAGGTGCCATCGGGATTGACATACAGGGTGCCGTATTGACCGGGGAATGGGTAAAAATCCGCTATGTCACCGCTGAGGTTATGGCCACTGGTTAACGGAGTGCCATTGATGGCCGTGAGCAGACCACCATCGCTTCCGGCTTGTACAGGGGTAAATAATTTGCCGTTATGCTCACTCCACATTGCTGTAGTGCCTTCCTGCACAAGAACTGGCGTATGATCCACCAGGGTTGGCACATCATCCGTGATGGTGACTCTCAATCCTGCCTTGGAGTAATGGGTTCTTTGATAGGTTGGTGAGTAAAGGCTTTTCTGATAGGGCAGGGTAAAGCCGAGTTCGTTATTGCCACCCGGATGAAAAAAGGGACGGTCAACCTGTAAAGTGGCCAGGCCTGTGCCTGAGTCCGGCAGGGTAAACGTGAGGGCTGTCTGGGTTGATGTCCCATCATGGTAGACGGCAGTCAACGTTTTGTGGCTGGTGATCTGCCAGCTGGCCGGAAAGCTGGAGCCGTTGTCAATAATGCTGATATTGTCGGGTAGATCGGTAAGGTAACCGGGCTCGATAGAGAGTACTGTGCCGCTGGCTGAAATGGGATCTATGTTCTTGCTGGCTCCCAGATCAACGCTTTCCTGAATGTTGATGTCCGAAGGGTTACCGAGGGGCATCAGATGATCGGTGGCGATGGTGCAGGTACAGTCTGCAACGGATGCCAGAACCTGGTAATTGGCTCCTCCGGTTATAGGTGCCATAAAAGGGGGATGGCTCCAGTGGTTATCCTCTACCGGGACCTTGCTTGAGACTTCGGTCGTTATCCTGTTTTGAAATAAGCCGGGGCCAAAAAAAACAGTAACCGGCTGTCCATTGTCAATACCTGTGGTCTCACCGGTTATGGGTGTATCAAAGGAATAGATGCCGCAGGTGTCGATATCGTTGATCCAGATACCTGCTTCGGTATCAATGGACAGTAGCAACTCAGCAGTGGCGGTATTACCGGCCATATCGGTAATTTGCGCTGTCACAGTATGGGAACCATCAGACAAGGGATGGGTAATTTGTGCAGACCAGGTTCCGTTGTTGGCAACCGGAATGCCACTCTTCAGTGGTTGGCCATCAGCAAAAAGTGCTATCGTACCGTTGACTTCACCGGTACCGGTCATCACCGGTGTGTTATCGCTGGTAGGATTGTCGTCCGTATCGGCTGCCTTGCCGTAACAGGAGTCACTCTGGGGAGCTAGCTCAAGGGTGATTTCGGTGACGGTATCCAGCAGAAACGTCGTGCTGTCTCTGGCAATATTACCAGCTAGATCGCTGGTTTCTGCTGTTATGGTAATGGGGCCATTGAATAACCCTCTCCCGGTAAGATCCGGTGCTTCAATTTGCCAGCTGCTGCCATGGCTGTTCACCGTTGTTTTCAGCTGCAATTGATGGCCGACCTTATCCGTCAGGGTCAAGGTAACCGGGCACAGTGGCTCGACATTCACCACCCGGCCAGCGATGGTCAGCGCCCGGGACTCCCGGTCGTTGACGATATTATCCGGGGTGATTGGTGTATTAATGGTAATCAGTGCCAGGCTATCCATAGTGGTCTGGTCACTGTCGCCCTCATGCAACGTTTCCGTGATCTCCGGCAGATGATCCGGCCTCGTTCCAATGCCTGCATCGGGTGTGATTGTCGGCGTATACAGGGGAATGATGGTGGGAGTCATCAGTCCTTCATCGGCGGTCTTTTCGTTTGCGTCCCTTATGTTATCGCCAGCCAACGTGATTGATGGCGTGTCTGACAACAGATAATCATTGGCGTTGATTAGCTCACTGACGGATAAAGCACCGGCAGCTATAGGATGAATCAGGATATCTGCGTTGCCTTCAAGCTCAATCAGCTCACCAGCAGTCAGCCGTTCTCCTTCTGCCAGCAACTGACGACGTTGGCCTGACAACAGCTTCCAGGCATGGCCGACAATGCTAATGATCCTGCCATCATTACGCAGCAACACGAGTTTATTCATGGTGTGGCACCCGGCGGCAGCGTCAGTCTCAGCGACTCAAGCAGTCGGCCGGTAATATGAAGCAGCCGGTAGAAGGCATCGAGCTGTGCAGCCCATGCCCGGTTCCATGCCAGTTCTGCTTCAAGGCTTTCATTCTCTGCGTTCAATACATCCAGTAACGACCGTTCTCCAAAAGCAAATTGTCTCCGGTAGGCAGATACCATATCCAGGCTGTAGGCGACGTGTTTCTGTAATTGCGGAATTTGTCTGTTCAGCTGAGTATGGGCTTCCCATGCGAGACGGGCTTCTTGCTGGGTATCCAGCAATGCCTGGTGGTATATATCTTTCGCTTCATTCCAGCGGCTGAGGGATGCCTTGATACGCCCGGAATCAGCACCACCATTAAACAGGTTGTAGCGGGCATGGAACATCAGGCTGTAATCATCATCACGCCCGATCACGCCATTCGTGTTGTAGTGCCATGACCGGGTTGCCTCAAAGGAGATTTCCGGGTAGAAGCGTCCCTTGCTGGCCATGTACTCACTCTCTGCAGCGTTATTGTCCTGAAGCGCTGATTTGAGTAATGGATAGTTTTTGCCAGCCAGTAGTACTGCCTGCTCCATAGTGTCTGGCAGTCGGTCAAAATCAGGCACAGGTTCGTGAAGATTGCTGGTTGGGACTCCCACCAGCCGGGCAAACTGGCAACGGGCATCCTGCAAATTGTTGTCAGCAGCAATGGTATTGGACTGGGCCCTCGCCAGTCGGCCACTGACAAGACTGAGGTCTGCAGTGCTCTGCACACCGGACTCAGAACGTTTGAAAATGTTGTAGTAGATATCCTGGTGAATCTTCAGGTTTTGCTCGGACATGGCCAATGCCCTTTCCATCATGATCACAGTCAGATAGGTCTGGGTGACTTTGAGTGCCATCTCGGAAGCGGTGGTTATCAGTCGGTACTGTGCAGAGCGTGTGCTGGCTTCAGATCTATTACTGTCGTGTATTGTGGAAAAACCGGCAAAAAGCACCTGGCGAAGCGCGATAGAGGACTCATACCGATGAAGTCGGTCATCACTGTCAGGCCCACCGGCACGGGTTGCCGGGTTGGAGGTCCATTCATAGCCAGAGCCTCCATGCACATGCAATGTTGGCAGGAATCCCGATTTGGCAATGCTTTGCTCATGAACGCGGGTCTGCACTTTTTGCATGGCCAGGTGCAGCTCCGGGCTCGTCATCAGTGCAGTAGAGACGGCTTCTGCCAAACTTTGCCCACTTGTTGACGGGATGTTAGCAGCAACCATCAGCACAGGCAGCCAGAAGCGCAGATGATGAATACCGGCAGGACGCTTCATACTCATAACCGTGTTGAAAATGTTCCGGGGATGATCTTTCCCGTAGCGGGGGCAGTGAGGTTCAGGCAAACAAGGTGAACTACCTGACAATTAACAACTGACAAGAACCAAGGATAAAAACTCTGAGTAAGAATAGATGATTTTTTTGTGCCGGGCTGAGAATGGCGGGGGAGGCATTTCTACTCTAGGCTCTGTTTTGCTTAATACAGAACCTGTCTCTGGATGGAGTTGCAATGGCGCAAAGCCCTTTACTGACCAGCTTGATCTGGATTGCCAGGTTTCATGGAATCAGGGTCATTGCAGAAAGTGTACTGACGGGGTTGCCCGTTCAACCGGACAAGTTTCCAGAAGAATATCTGGAGCGGGCTGCCGTGAATGCAGGGCTTACGTTGTTTACCAGGTCGCTGGTATCCCATGGATCACTGGAAGAAAACTGTCCACCTTCGTGCCTTCCCTGTATTGTCTGGTTGGCACAGTCACCCGTCGTTGTGGTGCAGATTACCAAAGAGTATGTTGAGTTCCGTCAACCGAAACTTGGTATGACCGCTGAGCGTCTGCATCCTGACGACTTTCTCCAGAGTATTGACAGCCGCATTGTTTTTTTCAGTCGCGCCAGGTTTGAGGATGATCGTGATCCGGACTATCCACCGGACTGGCGAGATCACTGGTTCTGGGGTTCGTTACTGGAATGTCGTCGTATTTATCGGGAAGTGTTGTTAGCGTCTCTGCTGATCAATGTTTTTGCCCTGGCGGTGCCACTGTTTGTTCGTCTGATCTATGACCGGGTGATTCCCGGTATGGCACTGACCACGCTGAATACACTGACCATCGGTGTGGTGGTTGTCATTTCTTTCGAATTGATCTGCCGACAGCTGCGCACCCGGTTTATTGATATAGCTGCGAAAAAATCCGACCTGCTGATATCCAGTCAGCTGTTTGCCAAAATTATGGGAATTCGACTGTCGTTTATTCCTGCGGCCACAGGCTCATTTGCACGGCAAATTCAGGACTTTGAGGCTATTCGGGAGTTTATCACCTCCACTACGCTAACAGCCATGGTCGACTTACCATTTGCCATTCTGTTTCTGGTGGTTATCGGGCTTATGGGTGGTCAACTGGTGTGGATTCCCCTGCTGGTTATTGTTGTTATGTCGTTTATCAGTGCCGCAGTCCAGCCCCGGCTCCGTCAGAGTATCGAAGAGAGTGAACGACTTTCGGCCCGAAAGCATGGGGATCTTGTGGAAAGTATTAACGGCCTTGAAAGCTTGCGGCTTGCCGGTGCACAGAGTCGTTTTCAGCAACGCTGGGAGCAGGCAACCGGGCATATGGCAACCTGGGGGCTTAAAACCCGGGCAATGACCGGCAATGTTACTGCGCTGGCTACCTGGCTGCAGCAATTGGCAACTGTTGCCATTGTTTATTTCGGCGTGATCTTCATCAGCTCTGGCGCAATGAATATGGGCGCATTGATAGCCGTTATGATGCTTTCTGGCAGGGCGATAGCGCCTTTTATGCAACTGGCCCTGTTGGGTACACGATATTACCAGGCTCGCAGTGCTTTTATGGTGATAAACCAGTTGATGCGAGCACCTGACGAGCAGGGTAAGCAAATGGCCTATCGCCGGGTTAAAAAAATTCATGGCAATCTAGAGTTAAAACAGCTGTCGTTTTCTTACCCTGATAGTGTCATTCCTGCGCTTTCTGATGTATCCGTGTTCATCAACAGTGGTGAGAAGGTGGCTGTGGTGGGGCGCTCTGGCTCGGGGAAATCAACGCTTGCCCGTATTCTGGGGGCGCTCTACCAACCCGACCAGGGACAGGTATTTCTGGACAGCATTGCCCAGGAGGATATTCATCCGGCAACCCTGAGAGCGAAAATAGGCTTTCTGGCCCAGGATCCCTGGCTATTTCATGGTTCAGTGATGGATAACATCACAATGGGGGCTTCCAGTT
This sequence comes from Endozoicomonas acroporae, assembly GCF_002864045.1. Classification (GTDB taxonomy): domain Bacteria; phylum Pseudomonadota; class Gammaproteobacteria; order Pseudomonadales; family Endozoicomonadaceae; genus Endozoicomonas; species Endozoicomonas acroporae. The sequence continues at coordinate 29,842 of NZ_PJPV01000005.1, read as the reverse complement.
TCTCCGGGGAAGATCTGCTGACCACTGCGAGAGACTGCGGTGTGACACTCTTCACCGGCGACTCTTTGGCTGCCCTGGAATACCCCGTGGGCGAAGGTGGACGACAACTCTCTGGTGGTCAACGGCGAGCCGTTGCATTAGCCCGTGCCATGCTATCCAAACCGGATATCCTGATTCTTGATGAGCCTTCTGCTCATATGGATAGCCTGATGGATGCCCGGGTTCAGAAGACACTCAAGGGCTTAATGAAAAATGTAACTCTGATTATCATCACCCATAGAAGCAGTCTGTTGTCGGTGGTTGATCGGGTCATTATGCTGGACGGCGGCAAACTGGTATCTGATCAGCCTGTTCAAATCAGAGAACCTCAGGCATGAAAGCAAAATCATGGTCGGAATGGTTGCAGTTAACCGCCAGTAACCGGCAGCAGGCTCAGCTGATGGACATTACCGTCACTTCACGCTGGTTTATCTGGGTGATGGTTTTTTTTGTTGCTTCATTAGTTGCCTGGAGTTGTCTGGCTATGATGGATGAGACCGTCTCAGGCTATGGGCGAGTTATTCCTTCCAGTCGAGTTCAGGAGGTTCAGAGTCTGGATGGTGGCACCCTGAAATCTGTCCATGTCAGGGAAGGTGAGTTTGTCCATGCCGGGGATTTGCTCTTGCAGATTGATGAAACGCGCTATCAATCTTCCTTTCGGGTGAATGAATCTGAGTTGGAAAGCCTGCAGGGCTCTGTGGCCAGGCTGGAATCAGAATTATCGGCACTGGCAGGGATGCTAAGTGGTTTATGGTCTGATGAACAACGTGACATCAACTTCCCGGAACACTTTCAAAAACATTTTCCTGAACAGGCACTGCAACAAAAAGCACTGATGAATGAACGAATGGCGGCACTGAACAGTCAGGTTACTATTCTCGACCAGCAAGTGATTCAGAAGCAGCATGAACTGAATGAACTAAAGGAAAAAGTAAAAACGCTGACCAGAAGCTTGCAGCTTGCCAATGAGGAGTTATTACTGAAGAAACCGCTCACGGATGATGGCGTTATTACCCGCGTAGAGATTATTAACCTTGAGCGAAGGGCAAATGAACTTCAGGGGGATCTGACCAATGCCCGGTTGATGGTTGCTCGTCTTGAGTCTGCATTGGAGGAGGCCATCGGGCGTCGTAATGATCTGGTGATTCGTTACCGGGCAGACTTACAAAAAGAGCTGCAGGATACACGGGATCGTTCCGGCAAACTACTGGAGGGGCAGGCAGGCCTGGAAGATCGGGTTCGCAAGGCGGCGTTGTATGCACCAGTGGATGGGTTAGTCAAAACGGTAAAGGTACATACAGAAGGCAGTGTTATTCAACCAGGAAGCACTGTCGTTGAGATTGTACCGGCAGAAGACCCTCTTATTTTTGAAGCCCGCATTCAACCGGCGGATATTGCCTTCCTGCAGTCAGGGCAAATGGCTCTGATTAAGTTAACGGCTTATGAATTTGCCACCTTCGGAAGTTTGAAAGGAACTGTGGATACGATCAGTGTTGACACGCTGGAGGATGAAAAAGGGCTGCCGTATTACCGGGTTCGAATAGTGCTGTCGGGTAATAATAGCTCCTTGCTGTTGATTCCTGGCATGACAGGGGTAACCGATATTGTGACGGGGAACAAAAGTGTGCTTGAGTATTTTATAAGGCCTTTGCTGAGAAGTTTTGGAACATAGAACAGAGATCAGTTCAGTCACTAACAAGAACGTTAGTTTTACTGACATATTTATCTTCAGATATAAAAAGGAACTAAACCCATTTTATGGTACTCAAACTGTAATCAGTTCATGATTCAGGAGATATAACCGGATGGAACCCTCTAATAATAACCCCGTTCACAGCTACTCTGCTGGCCCACAAACCCTGCCGGAAGATACTTATGAGACATTGGGCGTCAATATCGTGGGTGGTGCCAGTAATTCTGGTGCAATGGATGATTCCGGAACTCTGCATGACAGGCAGGTTACGGCTTTACCGCCTGCTGATAAAATTCAGAGTGTTATTACTCCCCCTGATCATGATATTGGCAACTTACGCGCAGCGCTGATTAATCAGGCTATCGGTTTTTTATCCATTGTCAGTAAAGATATATCCGGTCTGCCGGCGGTAACGGGCGTATTTGTCAGGGCGTTTCGCCAGCCCATGGTTTCAGAAATGCAGGCTTCAGTAGCTCAGGTGCCAGCTCTCAGGGATGAAGACTTTCTCAATAGCTGGCAGATGGATGTCGTGGTAAGCCCCGGGCAGTGCAAGGATTTAACCAGGTTAATGGGGCGCTTTTTGCATAAAGAGAAAAAAGAAGACGCTCGTGTTTCTTCTTTTTCTGGCGCAGGGACACTTCAGGAAGAGAAGTTTCATTATCTGTTCAATGGCGAAGAGTTCTTTTCAATCAGGTTATTAACGCTTGACGCCCCCGTAAACCTGAACATTGGAGATCACACCTATCAACCCCCTGAGGGAAAGCCTGTAACACTCAGAATATCCACTGAAGCCTGGGGCGCATGGCTGAATCAACAGTTTGCAGGTTTGGTTAATAATCCCTATGCGTACAATATTATTGAGACCGAATTCCAATCCCAGGCAATAACCGATGAGGAAGCGTGGTGCCTTTGTCCTGAGATTCAGCAATGGATCTACTCACAACAGCCGGTTTATCTGCATCCAGCGGTTTTTTATGCCTATTGCGCAGCCAATATGGTCCAACCCGTTTATTCGCCATTAGCAACTGATTGGCAACCCCAATACTGTCCTGGTACTCCACATGTTCCAACAGTGTCTTTTTCGCAACCATTTGAGATAAATGTACCAGGTGATCTTGAGGTGTCGGCTATATCATCGGTAATGCAGCCCGGTGAACAGGGAGTAGTTGAAGATCAGACTGGTAATCTGGCACCGTCTTCTACAGGTGAAACCGTAACACCAGTCGCACTTCGATCAGGTCCTGCACATTTGGTGTTGAACAATGATGACAGTCTAACAAAAGATACCGATGCCATTCAGGATCTTGGCTTTTCCCTGATTGCAGACATATTGCCATCGTTTGAACCGGCGGGAGCTGGAATTGCGCACCAGGGCTCGAAAGTTGAACAGTCTGAAGCAAATAACGAAAGCAGCGGTGACAGCAAAAGCAGGGGAAGAAGGCAACGACGCGGAGTTAATGCGCCTGAACGAACAAAAAATGCCCGGAAAAAAGGCAGTGCAAGGGGGCTGCGTGCCAGAGGAAGTGATCGTTATGGATTTGCTGCAGCGATTCAGGCTTTAACCAAAGTCACTAATGTTGTCGCTGACGAACAGAGGGCACGGTTGGAGAAGTTGTCTGTACCTGATGAGGTGATTAGCGGGTTAAACAACCTTATCAGCACTGAGAAAAGCGCTGAATTAGTGCGCCACCCTTTCAGGCGCAGTCCTTTCCTTGGCAGAGCCCAATGCTATTACGTCAAACAACCTGAAGAGGGCTTTAACTACAGTTATGAAGGGCTGGCTGGCATTATTGAAAAGATAGTTCATGAATTATGTGACTCCCTGAAACAGAGTGAGTGTTCTGTGGCGAGCCAGAATGAAGTCAGGGCGATTATTGCGGCATTAATGCTTAAATATCTGGTCTATATGACCAAAGAAAAAAATCAAATGAGTGCGCTTCTGTTCAAATTAACAGACATGATTGAGCATGACTGCCGAATCATTGCGCACTATGAAGCGGGGACCGGTTCACCGATCCTGAAGTTGTTGCCGCAGACTTTTCTGGTGGTATTGACCTCAGTTGAATTGGAAAAAATAACCCTTCCGGTAAACCTTCAGCAGCGCTTAGTCAGTACTCTTGCCACCATTATGTCTGCGTCTAATCATCATGGCTGCTACGATATTTCTGCATCAATTATTAGCTCGCTTCACCGGTTACCGATTGATTTGCCTCTGCAAGATTTGAATTGGCAGGAAGTTAACAACCTGGCAATACAGATTCAGGAAACCTTTGGTTATTTGCACAAATTGATGGATTTTCCGGGGGCTTTGCGGGTAAACCGTCTCACAGTTGCCCGGGCAGTGATGGATTTGAGGGATGGATTACATGCACTCCAGAAAAAAGGTAAAGATAGCCGGAGCCTATCGTGGTTCTCACCGGCACCCGCGAAGCAAGACCGCATCGCCATGGCTGCTCGTTCTGCTGAGAAAATATTGGGCGACGATGAGCTGTCATTCAAGAAGGCGTGCCGTGAGTTAGTCCGGGCTAAACGTATGGCGCAGGAGGATATACGCAGAAAGCAACTTGAAGCGCGGATGAGAATGCAGCAAAAAGAGAGCCATCCGCTAGAAAAGCCTGGCCGGGACATTGAGCAACCAGAGGAACAAAATGAGGAGCAATCTGAGAAATCGCGTTATTGTCTGGTGACCGCGCCCATCAGGGAGACGGCAGCCGATGCTATCAAGTTGGAACTCAGTCCATGGGAACAGAAATTGGCCGTTGCCGTATCGCTGTATAAAGATGGCCAGCTTGCTGAGGCTGAAGCCAGCAGGGCGTCTGCACTGAAAGCCTGTAAAGATAAGATTGACCGGGCCTGTGTATGGGCGGACTGTGGCAATGCCTTGCTGGAACCGTATCACGATTTGCTTGCCCGGGTGGTAACGGTCACAGCAAAAGTCACTCCGGTTAAACGTCAACTGGATCTTATTGCACAACATATTCCCGATGACGTGGTGAAAAAATCTGGCGATGCAAAAAACTGGCTGTCAAAAAGCAAATGTAAAATACCAAACGAAGCGTCACTTTTATCATTAGCCATTAGCTTGCCATCACAAGATGAGATGAATTCTTTACTTAAGGCGCTCAGGTCGACTGTGGAGATGTATGAAAAGGCGGTAGAGCTGATGAATGATTGCTCTGTCTTGCAGTTGCGGGATACGGGGGATTTTATCTTGCATATTATGGAGAGTGACCTGAATAGCCTTTTTGATCAGCAGGATGACTTGCTCTCCATCAGAAAGGTGGTTGCCAGTGTCATGACTGCCCGCTCTGAACTTATGAAGAAACTCGGCTTTTATGCTCCTCGCTCCGGGTCCAGTGCCAGCACAGAAGCAGCCATCACTTATCAGAAGAGCGTTTATACTCAGCTGCGTGAGCGCTTGAGCAGGGAAGCTGCACAATTTGATGTTAATGAAGCGGATTTGACGAAATGGGGCAACTTAATGGAACGTATCGGTCAGTTGAGAATAAAGTCTTCTGAAGTGTAAATGCGTTTTGAAGATCTTTTATTGACATATTCGTGTATTCACTACAATGATATAACGCTAGGAGCCTGTCGGACTTAAGCGTCCGTAGCGAGGATTGCGAGAAATTGAGGATAAAAATTTCTGCTTCTGAGGAGAATAGCGGGGCTATTTGACGAAGAAGCAGGAATTTTTAGACCAATTTATCGCAACCGCAGTAGGACAGTCTTAAGTCCGACAGGCTCCTGGACCTGCAATTTTCTCCCCCGGTTTTATCAACCAACAGTTCCTGATGAACGTTGAGAAAATTCATGCAATCCCTGGTATGGATTGCCACTGGTTTTTGGCTCTCAGCCCTGCGTATGGGTTGGCACGAGCAATAGAACAAGCAGCCTCCGGTACCGGTTGCCACTGTATAGTGATTACAATGTAAGGACTCCTTCATGCCTGTTATTACGCTTCCCGATGGCAGCAAACGTGAGTTTGCTGATGCAGTATCCGTAATGGAAGTCGCCCAGGACATCGGTCCGGGGCTGGCCAAGGCGACCCTCGCCGGCCGCGTCAATGGTGAACTGGTGGATGCCAGCGCCAAAATTGCCGAAGATTCTGATTTATCCATCATTACCACCCGTGACCAAGAGGGTGTGGATGTTATTCGTCACTCTACCGCGCACCTGCTGGCGATGGCGGTGCAGGACCTGTTTCCCGGTGCCCAGGTGACCATTGGGCCAGTGATTGAAAACGGCTTCTACTACGACTTCTCCTACGAGCGCGCTTTCAATATGGACGATTTGTCCAAAATTGAAAAACGCATGGAAGAGCTGGCCAAACAGGATCTCGCTATCGAGCGTGTGGTGATGAGCCGTGAAGAAGCCGTCAGCGCCTTTAAAGCCATGGGCGAAGAGTACAAGGTTGAGATTATCAACGACCTGCCCGCCAGCGAAGAGATCTCTGTCTACCGCCAGGGTGAGTGGATGGACCTCTGTCGTGGTCCACACGTGCCTTCCACCGGTAAGTTGAAAGCGTTCAAACTGATGCGGGTCGCCGGTGCCTACTGGCGCGGTGATTCCAATAATGAAATGCTGACCCGCGTCTACGGTACTGCCTGGGAAGACAAGAAAGCCCTGAAGGCCTACCTGCACCGTCTGGAAGAAGCGGAAAAACGCGACCACCGCAAACTGGCCAAGAAGCTCGACCTGTTCCACATGCAGGAAGAAGCGCCGGGAATGGTGTTCTGGCACCCTAACGGCTGGGTGATCTACCAGGAACTGGAACAGTACATGCGCAACAAACAGCGCCTGGCCGGTTATGAAGAGATCAAGACCCCTCAGCTGGTGGACCGCAGCCTGTGGGAGAAGTCCGGTCACTGGGATAAATACGCCGATGGCATGTTTACCACCAGCTCTGAAAACAAGGACATGGCCATTAAGCCCATGAACTGTCCCTGTCACGTGCAGGTCTTTAACCAGGGCCTGAAGAGCTACCGTGACCTGCCGTTGCGACTGGCAGAATTTGGTTCCTGCCACCGTAACGAACCCTCCGGTTCCCTGCACGGCCTGATGCGTGTGCGTGGCTTTGTCCAGGACGATGCCCATATTTTTGCCACGGAAGACCAGATTCAGTCAGAAGTCTGTGAGTTCATCGACTTCCTGCACAGCGTTTACGACGACTTCGGTTTTGCCCGTGAAAACCTGATTTACAAGCTGTCTACCCGCCCTGAAAAGCGCGTAGGTTCCGACGAAATCTGGGATAAAGCCGAAAAAGCCCTGGCTGAAGCCCTGGATGCCCAGCAGCTGCCATGGGACGAACTGCCCGGTGAAGGTGCTTTCTACGGACCGAAGATCGAATTTTCCCTGAAAGACTGTATTGGCCGGGTGTGGCAATGTGGCACTATTCAGGTGGATTTCTCCATGCCGGGGCGACTGGGTGCGGAATATGTGGACGAACACGGAGAGCGCAAAACGCCGGTTATGCTGCACCGCGCAACCCTGGGATCCTTCGAGCGCTTTATCGGTATTCTGATCGAGCATTATGAAGGTGCCATGCCGGTTTGGTTGGCTCCCATGCAGGCTGCTATCCTCAATATCACTGATCGTCAGGCCGATTACGCCAGAAAATTGGAAAAAAACCTCTCTGAACAGGGTATCAGGGCAAAAGCGGACTTGAGAAACGAGAAAATCGGCTTTAAAATCCGCGAGCATACCTTAATGAAGGTTCCTTATCTGCTGGTGATCGGTGATAAGGAAATGGAAGATAATACCGTGGCGGTCCGTACCCGCACTGGTGAAGATCTGGGCGTAATGTCCATCGAAGCGTTCCGGGAACGCTTGCAGGCAGATGTCCTCAAGCGTGGTCGCACTGGCTGAGTGGTTATGCCGCTTTCCGATGCACTTCGAGAAAACTGTTCCGGGTTGCCTGATGGTCTGGCAACTCTTTAGTCCAAGAGGCTTCGCGGGACTTACTATGCTGCTTACACAGGAGATACAACCATCAGACGCAACAGCTTCCGTGATCGTCGCCCAGTAAAGGCTCCGATTAATGAAAATATCCGTGCAAAAGAGGTCCGCCTCATTGGGGCCGACGGAGAACAGGTCGGTGTAGTTGATATACAAGATGCGTTAAGCATGGCTGTGGAAGCGGGGCTGGATCTGGTTGAGATCAATGCGACCAGTGAGCCGCCGGTCTGTAAGATCCTGGATTATGGTAAGCACCAGTACGAATCGAAAAAGCAGAAGGCTGCGGCCAAGAAAAAGCAGACTTTGATCCAGGTGAAAGAAATCAAGTTTCGCCCGGGTACCGAAGAAGGGGATTATCAGGTAAAACTGCGCAACCTGATACGTTTCCTTACCGAGGGCAACAAGGCGAAGGTCTCCCTTCGTTTTCGTGGTCGTGAGATGGCTCACCAGGAGCTGGGCATGGAACTGATGAAACGGGTTGAAAAAGACCTGGAAGAAATCGGAACCGTTGAACAGCATCCGAAAATGGAAGGCCGTCAACTGATCATGGTGATTGCCCCTAAAAAGAAGAAGTAATTAAAAAAACGGCGTTTGGGTTTGGTGTCCGTTGAGGGTATCGGGTCTGGCCGTTTTTTTTAGTGCTTCGTGCCGGTTGATGGCTTCGGCTTTTGGCGGCAGTATTTTTAATTGTCCCGACGCTGGTTTCGCAGATCAGTGGTCGCGAATGCGGAGTGTTTTTCATGCCAAAGATGAAAACCAACAGTGGAGCCGCGAAGCGTTTCAAGAAAACCGCTTCCGGTTACAAGCGTAAAGGTGCCTTCAAGAGTCACATCCTGACCAAGATGACCACCAAGCGTAAGCGTCAGCTGCGTGGTACCTCACTGGTATCTCCGGCCGATCAGGGTCTCGTTAAGCGTATGCTGCGCGACTAATCGCTTTTTTGATCATTTTACAGGAGAGATAACTCATGGCACGTGTTAAGCGTGGCGTCATTGCGCGCCGTCGTCACAAGAAAGTTCTGAAGCAGGCTAAAGGTTATTACGGTGCACGTTCACGTGTATTCCGCGTAGCCAAGCAGGCAGTTACCAAAGCTGGTCAGTATGCTTACCGCGACCGTCGTCAGCGTAAGCGTCAGTTCCGCGCTCTGTGGATTGCCCGTATCAATGCCGGTGCTCGCATGAATGGCCTGTCCTACAGCCGTTTCATCGCTGGTATGAAGAAAGCGGCTATCGAAATCGACCGTAAGGTTCTGGCTGATCTGGCCGTTCACGACAAGGCGATTTTTGGCCAGCTGGTGGAAAAGGCGAAAGCTGCTCTGGCTTAAGTTTTTATACCGGTTTGTATGAGGGAGATCTGCTTTTGCGGTTCTCCTTTTTTTTTGTTTGTTATTCATTCAGACTCATTTCCTGTTGGCAGAGAATGAGGCCAGCATTTTTTCCCGAATTTTGCTAAAGTTACCTCTGGTTTTTAAGGTCGCTGATAAAAAGGACCTTGCTCCACCGTCGGATATGGATTCCGAAGTCATCTTTGGTAAGGACGCAAACAACGAAAAAGAAGCAAAGTATGTCAGCATTTAATCAAGAAACCGTGTTAACCGTGAAGCATTGGAATGATACTTTGTTCAGCTTCACCACCACCCGTGACTCATCGCTCAAATTTCATAATGGTCATTTTGTCATGCTGGGCCTTGAAGTGGATGGGAAGCCGTTGATGCGGGCATACAGTATCGCCAGTGCTAACTATGAGGAGCACCTGGAGTTCCTCAGTATCAAGGTGCCTGATGGGCCTCTGACTTCCAGACTTCAGCATTTACAGCCGGGGGATTCCGTGCTGGTCAGTCGCAAGCCGGTGGGTACCCTGGTGGTGGGTGATTTGAAGCCGGCCCAGAATCTGTTCCTGTTTGCCACCGGTACAGGTCTTGCGCCGTTTATGAGCATTATCAAAGATCCTGAAACCTATGAGCGGTTTGAGAAGGTCATACTTGTTCATGGCGTTCGTTACGTCAGTGAACTGGCTTATCATGACTACCTGCTGGATGAATTGCCCCACCATGAATACCTGGGAGAAGAGATTCGTCAGAAGCTGGTCTACTACCCCACCGTTACCCGCGAGCTTTTCAGAAATACCGGTCGACTGACAGATCTGATTACCAGTGGTCGGTTGTGCAATGACCTGGACCTGCCACCACTGAACCCACAAACCGATAAAGCCATGATTTGTGGCAGTCAGGCCATGCTCAATGATACCTGTGATATTCTCGATAACCTTGGCTTTACTGCATCGGCGCATACCGGAGATGTGGCTGATTATGTGATTGAAAGGGCTTTCGTTGAGAAATAATTATCTGATAGTACTTTTGTCTGTTTAAAAATCCGAGTGAGTCTGAAAGTGCCTGTCCTTGATGGTTAAAATAGTGGTTATCCAGACGGCTATTTTAAAAACCAGAGGGTGGGCATAAATCACACTGCCGCCCCTATCCGCTTTTTCCTGCCAATAAATTTCACATTACTTACAACAAGCTGTTATATCTATAGAGCTTAATTACAGAACTACACTATGGGGGTCAAACTTGAACAAAGAACTGTAATATGGATTCCCAAATTTCACCTGAATGCACTTACGCTGCCTCCGGTTCACATGAACCCCTGCTACCTGAACAAAAGTCTGACGATAAAACGACCACTGCATTCTATCCGAAGCGGGCATTGAAGCGGAGTAATGAGGAATGTTGTGTAAGAAAAACAAGCAGCCTGCTCAATCTAAAAGAGATAAAAGAGACTCTTCATGCAAGACTTTGCCAGCGCTCAACCAGTAACCAAATGGTATGTGGGGTACGAATACCGTCATCACGACCTCAGCAGAAAGATATATCCCCCCTTCCTGTAGATATATCTATTGAACAAGTAAGGCTTAATGATCAGCCGGGAACAACAGGAAAATCCCGAATAACCAAAGACAAAAAATCACAGCCTGAAAAGGAACTGGAAATCGGCAGCCTGAAAATAATAAATAGCCTTGAGGCCATCATAAAAGGAGAAGGCGTATGGGAAAAATTTACACATTCATTGATCAGATGCTTCGCTGACCTGGATCAAGGGGAAGAAGATGAAGAGTGGCTTAATTATATGAGTGTAAAAATTCAGGCGATTGATGAAAACCCCCAAAAATACTGGAATTATTGCCCCAGAGCATTGCGCTCCATTATCCAGGAGATAATCTACACAACGTTAAAGACACTTCATCGCTATAAAGGATCAATGCCATACGTAAATCCTGGACATCTGGGTAATCTGAATAATGGGATACAGCAGATGTTAAAGAAATATTACCAAAGGTTTGGTGAAGAATCGTTCTGTCAGATTTTAGATCCTGGCACATACATGAAAAGAACCATGACTCATCCTTCGCAATACAGCGCCATACCTTGGTATCACTATGATGTTATTCCCAAAACCCTGACCAGGCTACTCGCTCCAACCTCAGCAACGTTAGCATACCTTCCTGTGTTATGGGCACTGAAAAACGAAGTAAAGGCGATAGAAACAATCCTTGGCTTTGATGCACAAGTTATGCAGGAAATGGCCGGGAGAAAAGAACAACAACGGCTTCTTAAGTTGTTCACTCATCGTCCGCTGGGCGCGCTCCTCTCGTCAGTCAACTCTATGGAAGGATTTACAAACTTTGGCAATACCTGCTTTGCAGCCGTTTCGATCTGGCAAATTCTGGTTTCACACTATAGTCATTTACTTGCAGCTCCCTTGCATCCACAGGCGGTTGGGGGTACCCGCGATACTGCGCTGGATCACTATATATCCCCGGGTCCTGGAAAAAAAGCAATTCCTCTGAAAAAACTCACTCCTGAAGTATGCCTGACATTGATCAAAAATGCGTCAGACATAAAAGTAAAAAAACAGCTTTTAACTGACGCGCTCAGAAAGTGTCTGGTCTCTATGGAAAACCAGTATTTAAAAAAACAGTACTCGAAAATGCAAAAAACCTATGAGCTGTTGTTAACGTTATGCTCCGCTTGTGCTTCTGATAATACTTTCATGGGCTTTGAAAATTTTCATGAAAATTATGTGGATTATATAACTACCCGACTCCTGCGGCAGGCAGAAAACAAAAAACACGCAGAGAGTTTGTTCTCTCAAGAACTTGATCAGGATAATGAACTACCTGTTTTACCCCTGAACAAATTACCACCCCAGGATTCAGCCGAGTTTTTAGCACCACTATTAGAATTGGTTATCCCCGCAGAGCAGCTGAAAAAGTGTGCATTCAGGGTTTTAACCGAACGGCAGATTATGAGAGATTCCGATATATTAATGATCACTGATGACCCACGGACAACTCCCGTGAACATCTCCGGAGTCTCTCATATAGAAGATATAGTTCAACCTGACACGTTGATTTATTCCGTCTCGGTGTCTCCTGAGCAGGCTGAAAGAGATGATTTATCCATTCAAATGCTGCTGGATGATGCGCTTTCCCTGAAAGGTATACCTGACAATGAGCGCCAGAAAATAACCATCGATTGTAATAATTTCAGGCATGCAATCAATAACCTCCCGGACCCCCTTTCCAGGGCAAAAGAGACGGGCACAGGAGACCTCCTGTGGGATGTTCTGCAAGAGCGGCAGGTACTATTGGTGGAAGATGTTCCGGAGGTGATCACGGTTCAGCTAAAGATGCTCTCCGATCCATGTGACCGGGCAAAATTTGCGGAAAAATTAGCCCATGATGTTACGCAGGATTTTCAGATAACCTGCAGAAAAGCCAGCCCTGACGCCTCTCTTCCGCCAGAAGACGTTATCCAAAGGTACAGGATTGTGGCCAAAGTGTTTTATGTTGAGGACAGAGATGTAAGAACACGTCACTACCGGTGTTTGATAAATGGCAGGGACCGATTACCAGAGAATGATGAACAACCGGTGATTGATCAAGTTGTTATGGATGATCAAAGGGTATTCATCGCACCGCAAAATCAGGAAGACTTATATCAGCTCGGTATTCTCTGTATGTTTACCGCTGAAAAAATCCTGAGTAGTTAACCAAATGAAATCGTATTTTCTGACTAAGAACCGGGATAACAACAAAGTCCCTGTTGATACCCACTAATCCGTCACGAACGTTTATACCAGCTGAACAACTGGTACTTACATTCATATAACAATGTCGCAGAACTGGATAAACATAAAGAGCGAAAGGTTTTTAAAACTGGTGGAACAAAGTCGTACAAGCTTTCTGACAGGTCAAAAAAAAACACATAATCTAATTTTCAACTATTCTTGAGCGTCATTAAGAACAATGATTAAGTATTTTAATCAGGCTGAGTTCCGGATGATGAATGGACTGGAAATAAATGGAACTTTATTGCTTACCTCACTGTTCTTAATGTAGACGACAGTATCAATCCGGAATAGCTTGTCAACAACATTAAAATCTGACTGCTTGTATTGAGGATGTAGATTATGTCAGTTTCATATCACTCGATATGTCAAGCCGATAAACACTATTGTACAGTTTGTCTGAGCACTGTTATACCTTACAGAATGCGTGGTGAACCAAAAAACATTCACTCATGGCAAGAAAAAGATGTGTTTATCATAGCTAAATGCAAACACCTGATGCATATGGATTGTTTTCAGAATTGGCAAGAGCATTGCCAGGATCTGTCAAAACGAGACCCGAGCCTTCCGTTAGTAACTTGTTGTCCTACCTGTAAAACGGAAGTTAAGAAGGAACCGGAGAACAGGATGGTCTATAGTACTCTTTGTTTGGACCACTGTGATAGAGCCGAAACTCAGGATCCAAAACCTTCGTTTCTGGAAACACCTGTGCAAATCCCCCCCCAGAGTTTGGATACCGTGAAGCCTTCTATGGACAAGGCGTTAAGTGCAAACAACTTTTCTGCAATGTGGCAACTGAAAAGCCGTTACGGGATCACACTCAGTGCAGCTCAATTAAAAGAGCTTTTGTGGCAATCACTACCACCATCTTTCCATTGGTATGTAACACCCTCTGCCCATAATAAAATTCGAATGGCACTGGATTTAATGACCCATGATGACGCCTCTAAATGGGTTGTTTGTGATTTTCTGAAGGAAGTATTGAAAAGAGACCAGTCGGAGACGGTGGTCAAACTGCTGGTAGCCTCAAAAATGCTTAGTGAAAACGCACTAAAAGAGACTCTTAATTACTTTATTTCAAAAGGCAGGTTTGATGATGCAGAAGACATTAAAGAGCAATATGATGTCTCTATTAATAGTGCGAAATTGAAGGGAGAACTGGTTAAAGCTTATGAATCAGGAAAAAGTACCTGGGATCTGAAACACATCTTGAGCCTGTACGACAAAGATAACATGCCTTGCATAGTGACCCTGCGTGACATTTTAAAAACCGTTGCAATGCAGCCGCAGGATTACTCCCCGGAGCTTCTTGGTCAGAATCATAGCAATTTTTTTGACAATTATATGGGGTTTATCAACACGCTGCTGAGCCATGGTGTCAGGGAGCAGATGGCTGTTGATGTCGCGATGACAAAAGCCGTCAGTACTCTTTCTCACAAAGGCTTAAAATGGGCTTACGAATTGAAGACCAACTACCAGGCAAAGATGGATCCTGCGAAGCTCAGAGTGGCGATGGATAGGGCAGTAGATCTAGACAAACTTTTCCTGCTTGAACTGATAACCCCACTGTTCGCCAATGGTAAAGACGCCGAGGTGGCGATTATCGGGTCTCTGGAAAGTCTGGCAAGCAAACCCGATCAGTATTTTGGTGGGTATCGTGATGCAAAAAAAACCTTGAAAGAACAACTGGAAAGGATCGGTTGTTGGAGTTCGAAGGCTGTCAATACACTCATTAAAAGAGCTGTTGAGAACAATGATTTTTCCTGGGCTAATGAGCTGAACAGAAAATATAATGCATGTCTGGACCCTGAGACACTTAAAAATCATATTCTGAAAGAGGCCAATTATGTAAAAAGAAGAGGACACACCCAACCTGATTATCTTGCCGATTTGTTCGCCCCCTTACAATTAATCGAACGTGATAATCCTGGTTTGCCCAATGCCATTCAAACGGCTGTTGACCAAATATGTAGAATGGAGAATTTTCCCTTGCAGCAATGTATCATCGATAAGCTGATAGAATTCTCGGACAGCCTCCCGGGTTAAATTTTGATATGTAATGGTTTAAAAATGGCAGGAATCATGAGCTGTTCCTGCCATACTTAGGAGTTGTCTGGAAATAACTTCCACATTTCCAATTTGCTTGGTGAGGAGAAAACCTTGCCACGGAGACACGGAGGCACAGAGGAAAAGATTTTTTCTTTTCTCCGTGACTCCGTGTCTCCGTGGCAAAAAGAGGAAATTATTCCGAGGCAAATCCTTAAGTCCCATGTACTAGAAAACTAATATTTATTTTGAGGGAAGTACCATCTTTACAGTCTACCTTTTAGGCTCGTGAATACATTGTCTGATAACTTTTCAACTGAGAAGCTGTGTGCTTTCATAATTGTGCAGTATGTGTGCACTGTTCAACTTCAGGGATAAGGCTTATGAAAAACAAAACCAAACGTTTGAAAAAGCTAAATCCAACGTCGGAGATAAACCCCAACCATCCTGTAGAATACTGGCTTCTAAACTGAGAATGTAGATTATGTCAGTTTCATACCTCTCGATATGTCATGCCAGAAAACACGAGTGCTCAGTATGTCTGAACTCCATTACTGATTACCAGCATGCTGATGAAGTACCCAGTCACTCCTGGCGAAATAAATATGTATTTATATTATCGGGATGTAAGCACCTGATGCACGGGGAATGCTCTGACAACTGGGATAGTCATTGCCGGGATCTGTCTGATCGAGATCCGAGCCTGCCGTCCGTTCCTACTTGTCCTGCCTGTAAAACGATAATATCTGAGGGTAATCGGGCGAAAAACGGGCTGGATCGTGATTTTCCTCTGGATAGTGAAAAAGCCGAAACCAAGGACCCAAAACCATCATTCCTGGAAACACCTGTGAATACTGCCCCCCTGACCCTGGATGCCGTGAGGGTGCTTATGGACGAGGCGGTAAGAAGAAATAACTTTCCCGCAATGTGGCAACTGAAAAGCCGATATGGAATCACACTCAGTGCCGCTCAATTTAAGGACGTTTTATGGCAGGCACTGCCACAATCTTTCCATGTGTATGTAATACCCTCTGCTGAAAATAAAATTCGGATGGCGCTGGATTTAATGACCCATGATGATGCCTCTGAAAGGATTGTTTCTGATTTTTTGCAGGAAGTATTGAAGGCAAAAGGCTATCCGGAGGATGTGGTCAACCGACTGGCTGAATCAAAAATGCTCAATGAAAACGCGCAGAAAGAGGCTTTTGACTTCTTTGTTTCAATAGGCAGGTTCGATTATGCAAAAGCCATGAAAGAGCAATATGGCATCTCTCTTAATAGTACGCAATTGAAGGAACAACTCTTTAAATCTTATGAGGCCCCAAAAAAAAGCTATCAGTTGCAACGTATCTTGAATTTATACGATAAAGATAACAAGTCTTGTACGGTGATCCTGCGTGAAGTTTTAAAAACCGTTGCGATGCAACCGCAGGATCACTCTTCGAAGCTTTTTGATCGGAACTATGGCAATCTTTTTGACAATTATATGATATTTATCAACACGCTGCTGAGTCACGGTGTCTGGGATCAAACTGCCGTCGATGCTGCAATGACGAAAGCTGTCAGTACCCTTGGTTCTCAAGGTTTAGAGTGGGCAGGCCAGTTGAAGACCAACTACCAGGCATCGATAGATTTTGGGAAACTCGAAGTGGCGATGAATAAGGCAGTAGATGAACGTCAGTTTTTTCTGCTTGAACTGATCTTCCCTTTGTTTGCCAGTGATGACACCGACACGGCGAATAACAGGGTGTTGGAAAAGCTGGCAAGCAAGCTTGATCCGCGTTATTACTACATTTATCTTATGGCCAAAAACGCCTGTAAACAACGGCTGGCAAGCAGCGGTTGTACGAGCCAAAAGGCTGTTGATACACTCCTGAAAAAAGCTCTTGAGAACAAAGATATTCCCTGGGCAAGTGAGCTGAACAGCAAATATAATGCTTATCTGGACATTAGGATGTTTAACTATCACATTTTGGATCAGGTTTATGTTATAAAAAGATGTAAACACACCGATCCTTATTTTCTTGATGATTTGATCGCCTGCTTACGCTTTATCAAAACCGATAATCCAGATTTGCCCGGTACCATTGAAGGGATGGTTGAACGCATACGCAAGATGGAGAAATTTCCGTTGCAGCAAAATGTTGTCGATATGCTGAGCAGCTTTTTAGAAGACATTCAAACTCCATTGATGGTAAACAATTAAAACAAGGTATTTGTCACTGCTTCAGAGGCACGTTTGGTTTACTATTGAAGGGATCAAGAACTATTCCTGCCATAATAAGTAGAGAGGTACTGGCGAATGGATAACATCAAAAATAAATCATTGCTCAGTATTCTGTGTGAACCCGGAGAGCTCACTCTGGCCATCGATAATCCTGCTGATGGCTCGGTGGTGGGCTATATCCCTTTGCAGTCTGAAACAGAGATTGACGAATGTATCAGGAAGTCCCGCCTGGCTCAGAAACTCTGGCAAAAACGACCCGCAAAAGAGCGCTCACATTTTTTGTACCGATGGTATGAACTGGCCAGACAGGCGGGTATGCCAGAAGATGTATTGCAGGTTGTTGTGCATCATTCACCGGAAAAGGTCGGTGATATCTTTACCCATCATCCAATGATCAGAAAGTTATCATTTACCGGTTCTGACCGATGTTCAGCATTCCATGAGCTTTCTCCGGGAAGAGCTGTTTGGCCCTGTTGCCCCAATAGTGCGATTCAGCACTGATGAACAGCTGATACATCAGGCCAATGATACGATTTATGGTCTGGCAGCCTATTTTTACAGTCGGGACATTACTCGTATCTGGCAGGTGGCCGAGGCTTTGGAATATGGCATGGTGGGCATTAATGAAGGCATTATTTCCTCAGAGCTGGCACCTTTTGGTGGAGTTAAACAGTCTGGGTTTGGTCGGGAAGGTGGACAGGAAGGTCTGGAAGAGTACCTGGAAACCAAGTACCTTTGTTTTGGGGGGATTAATTAATATCCGGGTTAAGAAATGAAACTAAACCATAACTTTTTTGTCAGTACTTTATTTAAAACGATAAAGTACGGATCCGCCCTATGAATGGAATTGAATCTCCATTGCCCCCTTTTTATCCTCCTCCCGGGTTTAATCTGGAAAACGTCAAAAATGGTGGTTTTTTTTCCTGGGCATTCTGGAACACTCTCTATGCCATTGCTACCCCGGTCAAGACAACGTTCTATGTGGGCTCATTAGCATGGAATAAATTATCGAAAAAGCCTGTTTCCAGTCGTAACGTCAAGCCAGAGAGATTAGATCTTCAGATAAATCCAGGTCCGGCCAGGCAGGACCAAATCCAGACAAGGCAGGTTAGAGACGTATCTAATAGGAAACTGCGCTCTCAACAACCATGGCAAAAAAAGAAAATCGAGCAAGCTGGTCTTGATCACCAGCTTGAGCCTCCTTTGAAAAAACGTCGTATCCACACAGCTGACCATGACCAGCAAAACCGCCTGACGATCATTCAAAATGCCGTGGCCAGGCTGGATGCGCCTTTAAGGTCCAATTTTAAGAAAAAGATGGATCGGCTTCAAAAGGAGCTGTCACGCGTTGAAAATTCTGAATCCTCGCGGGCGGTCTTGCAAGAAGTTGTCAGAAGCCTGATTCATGATTGTGTCTATCCTGGCAATCTATCGGTGTTGCAAGTACTGGCTGATGAGGGTGTGGGTGTGGTGAAAGAGCTCGGGTTCTATAAATTCGACCCAAGGGTTCCTCCATTGTTACTGAGGCAGGTGCTGGACAACAGTGACGATGAGGCTGTGATGGCGTTTCTGGACATAAATGCCGTAAGAATGATTTACATGGCTGATTCTACCAGTACGCAAACGGTGGAAAAATATTTAACTCACGCTGAGATCAAGGAGGCCGTTCACAGTTTTAACAACAACCCGGAATTCTATAATAGCTATTTTCCATTAAGCAACAATCCCAATCTGCTATTTTCCCAATGTGCTGCACACTATCTGATAACCGGACTTTTTGCGGTGTTGGGTAACACATTGAGCGACTCCCGGACTGAACAGGATATCAGTCAATCCATCATAACGGATCTCAACTCAGAACGTTTTATAGCAAATCTTTATCAACTCGAGGTTAACGCTTCACGATATCAACAGCTGATCAAAGAAGAATTGCAGCACATGGACGCCGCACAGCGAGAACGATTATTTTTGTGCGCCTTTATTCTGGGCCAGAAGCAGATGTTCGGTCTGCTGAAGGAGACGTTGGTAGACTCCTGGCAGGCCATTCTCAATCAAAGATTTAATCAGGGAGCAAACATACTGCACGTTCTGGCTACAGCACTGCCTGACTATTGTGAAGGAGTACACTTTACCTTTCTCAACCGTTATGGGGTCGCCTATGATGACCTGTTCCAGTTGCTGCCCGCCAGAGATCTGGCGAATATGAAGGACGACAGTGGTGCTACTCCCTTGATGCGATTGTATCATCAACACCCGTATCAGGTATCTGACTTACCACTGATCTCACCTGACCAGAACCTTGTCAGAAGTCGGCGCAGTAGCCTGCTAAAGCTAACCTCCGGGGAGAGCCTTATCGACTGCATACAAAGCCTGATTGCATTTGGTCACCCATTGAGTGTTACCTGGTTCAGTGAGTATCTGTACCTATTTAAGCACCTCTACTACCAACGACCATCCTTGACATTCACTCCGACTGCCTTTCCCAGTGCTTCGCCTTTGCCCGAGAGATGCGAGGAGGCAAATTTCCACCACACTCTGGAATCAACGAACCATTTTTTTCAACGTGTTATCAGCTTTTTGGCAAGTAACACCGATATTTTTTGGAATTTCCAAGCAGGGCTGGAATTAACAAGGCTTGTACAGCGCTCAGAGCTACCGATTGAATATCTTGCGCAAGTGATCAGAGTTATGGTGCCGGACATGCAGTATTTTCTGCTTGCGTATCTGACCAAAACACGGGCCGACAGGAAGTCAATGTTTATTAAACGGGGCAGTGCAGATACACCTGATGAGTCTTACTATCCCTGGCATCTCATTGGTCTTGCACTCGGGGCTGACAGTATCCCAGCGCCCAGGGCTTGCAGCGCCGCCTTTTTGTGTGTGGTTGAAAAATTTGCCGCCAGACATACGGAAAAAAACATTCCCAGGCTTCCTGAACCCTGGGAAAAACCGTTCTTTGCCAATAGCCACATAACGGTTTACGGGCGCAGCCTAGCTTTTCCCTGTGCAGCAACGCCAAACGGTTATCGGCGTTATAAGTTCCTGAAACAGTTGCCCGGTGGCAGAGAGCCCTGGGGAGATTTTATTCGAGAGCAACCACACCTTGAATTTTTTCGCCGGCATAAAGCGGAACTGGGACTGGAAAGTGCACTGCTTAAACCCATGGGAATCTTTCGCCTGACCGATGCCCTGAGTAAGTTGCAGCGGGCCGGTGTTCCTGAGTCAACCCTGGCAATGATTGCGTTTGAACCCGACAACTCCGCTTTTCTCCAGGTATTTGATGACGAAGAAAACAGCGCGCTCTATCACCATTATCCCTACGAGACTGAAGGTGTTGATGGTCTCGGTGTTGAGGCATCACTCGCTGGGCTCGGACTGTTTGCCAGAGATGCTGGCCGCCTGTGGCGGGAAAACTTGCAGGCACCGGATGCATTATCCATGTTTCATGACACGGTTGAAGGCAGAGCCTGGTCACCGACCCCTTTTTTTAGCAAGCAGCGCTGTCCCGGCAACATGGGCCAGTGGCGTCAGGATTATCCAAATATCGCACCAGCCCCCGTAGGAATGAGAGACTGGGCTGATATACGTTCCTTTAATGAACACACCATCGACCTTTTCGTTACCAGGTGTCACGTTGATGTAACCAGTGCCGAGAGTCAGCAACTGCTCAGAATCTCTGAACTCGGGAAAACTTTTTACGGGCTGGCGATCAACTGGCTGAGAGTTCGCCACGACACTGGCCAACTGGATTACACCAATTCAGAGCAGATGAATCAGTTGGCCGGGGAGTTGGTTGCAATTGCCGCAGACTTATTCGGCACCGCTTTTGGCATGCAACCGGAAGCAATGAAGGAGATAATTCACCAGAAACTACCGGCAGAAACACTGAGGAGGGCAGCACTTGAGTGTGGTTACTGGTGTGACCCTGACGTCCGCTATGTGCAGGATATCAGGAAAAAGCGCTTCCCCAGGTCAGTTTACCCCGATTATACGCATAAAGACTTTATCAAGATGAACCTGACGCCGATTCCCAAAAACCTTACCCGTAAGGGTATATGGCGTTCATCAAGAGCGAAATCGCCAAACCTCGGTGCGAACAGTGCGCCCCTCCCTCTGGTTCATCTGGATTCTTTATTCTGGTTTGCCATACTGACAGGTTGGCGACATCACACATAATCTTTAACCTTGGAGTTGGTCATGTTTTACTTTGCCCTAATAAACTAATCACTGTTCCATAACCATAAACAGCTTTTTCAATGTTGGCACCCTTGGCAATCAGCTTCTCGATAAACGAAAAGTATGTAGAATCGGTTTTTGGTAGCATGGCAATATGGCATAAAGCGGTCATGCCCAGTGAATCCTGAGCATTAACGTCGAGTTGAGGACAATTTAATAAAGATTCAACGACGGGTTTGTAGGGGTTGCAATAATCAACGGATTCATTCTCATCAAGATATTTACTGTAGCAATCAATGGCTATTTGAAGGGGTGTTTTTTTTTCCAGGCCAAGCGCATTGACATCTTGCTTTTTTATTAAAAAATCGATAATCCATTGGCTTCTATGTTTAATGGCATAGATCAGTGGTGTTTCTCCACTAATACGCAGTTCATTGATGTTGAAGTCTTCACGATTCATCAATGCTTCCAGTATTGCTAGTTCATTGTATTTGATAAGTGTCTTTAACAGGGTTTCTTTCAGGCTAATGCATTTGAGTGTTTCTAATCTTAATTGTATCTTTTGCCGAAGCTGGTATCGATCTGCAACTCCTGGGATTTCATTTTTACTTTCATTTAGCTGGGCAATTAATGTAATTAACCGGTAAACAGACATACCAAAAACCTCATTTTTTAGAAGTGAGAGTTTCGGTGTATTATTTAAGTTCCACACATCATATATCACCATGGCAAGTCGTGGTCCTTTGCTTAAGATGCATGAGTAGAGTTCACAGTGTCTGATACTTTTGTCGGGGTGAAAATATTTCGATAATGTGTTCAATATTCGGATTGAGTTGTAAACATCCAAGTCATGATCCATTTTTAATAAACCGGTTAGCACAAATTTGAATGCTATTTTTTCATTATGAGTTATATCACTTCTAACATTGTGCTTGGCAATAATGGATTCCATGAATTTCCCGATATCTGATAATGTTTTGAAGGGGCCTGTATCCCAGAGGGCCATTTGTATATCTATTGAATAAACTTTGTTGATGTTTTTACAGAACTCCAGGGCATGGCTATTTAGTTTCTCAAAAAAGTAATCGGTTTGAGCCAGAATTGGCAATACATGGATCAGTTCAATATTTCTTAAATTAATGGGAATGCTGTGATTATTTTCACTGAAGCGGGCAGGGCTCTGCTGGTAAATTTTCAGCATTTCATGTTTTAAATTAGGTGGCAGTAAGTTTCCGGTGCTTTCCTGAAAAACAACATTATGATCTGTGGCAAACAGGTAATTGGTAATACGATTGCTTTGCGGGATATTCATGACTGCTCCCTTATCGTGGAGTCTGTGTTTATGGAACTGAAAAAGGACGCTAAGTGTTCAATAACGGAGTTCCACTATTTCATTGCTCACTGTAGCGGGCAGGGCGATGGATTATCCACTGCCCCACTTTCAGCAAGGCGTTTTGCGCAATCGGTGTAGCCGTAATTGGTAGCCAGGCCGAGGGCCGTCGAGCCTGCGTTAGTTTGCTCATTGATCTGTATACCTGAAGCAGCCAGTAACATCTTGACGATCTCTGTGTTGCCATTGTTGGCAGCCTGATGCAGAGCAGTCCAGCCTTTGTTTGTCTTCACATTGACTTCGATGCCGTCAGCATCCAGTAACAACTTGATAATCTCCGTGTCACCTCTATGGACAGCTAAGTGGAGAGCTGCCCAGCCATCGTTTTTCTTCTCATTGACCTTGATGCCGTCAGCTGCCAGTAACATCTTGACGATTTCTACACTGGCGAATCCAACAGCCAGGTGGAGAGCCGTCCAGCCTTTGTTATTCTTCTCATTGATCCCGCTGCTGTCAGCAGCCAGTAACACCTTGACAGTTTCTGCACTGGCGTATCTGATAGCCTGGTGCAGAGGCGTCCAGCCATCGTTAGTCTTCTCATTGACCTTGATGCCGTCAGCTTCCAGTAACCTCCTGACGACTTCTGTTTCGTCGTCGTAGACCGCTAAATGGAGAGCCGTCCAGCCTTCGTCATCCTTCTCATTGATCTTGATGCCGCCAGCAGCCAGTAACATCTTGGCGTTCTCTGCATTGCCGTATGCGGCAGCTACGTGGAGAGCCGTCCAGTTTCCGTCATCCTTCTCATTGACATTGATGCCGTCAGCTTCCAGTAACGCCTTGATGGTTTCTGGACTGGCGAATTTGGCGGCAAAATGGAGAGCCGCCCAGCCAATGCAATTCTGCAGATTGACTTTGATGCCGTCAGCGGCCAGTAATGCCTTGACGGTTTTTGTGTGGCCACTCCAGGCAGCAAAGTGGAGAGCCGTTTCGCCGGAAGTATTCTCAATATTGACCTGGATCCCGGAAATGCCCAGTAATGCCTTGACGGTCTCTGTGTGGCCACAGCAGGCAGCGATGCGAAGAGCCGTATGGTCATGGTAATCAGTGGCATTGACATCCACTCCCCTGGTTTCAATCAGCTTTTTAAGGCCTTTGGTATAGCCCCTGGCAGCGGCGCAATGCAGTGGTTTTATGTCTGCTTCATCGTTGGTATTGATGTAACTAAAGATGATCCGGCTAATGAAACTTTTCATAGGATTGTCTTTGTTATCAGTGCTCCGTACGGTAGTGATATCCGCTCCTTTACTCACCAGAACGCGCCGTACCTCAATATTTTTCGTCAGGATTGCAATATACAAGGCTCCGTAAAGATCTTTCGCGCCCTTGCTAATCAATAGTTCAAGGCACTGCGTTTTCCCCCATCTGGAGGCTTCGCGCAAGGCGCCGTCAAGGTCGTTTGCTCCCATGTTGATCAAGGTGGTAAGGCACTGGGTTTTTCCTTGCTCGGCGGCTTCGCGCAGGGCACCGTTTAGGTCGTTTGCTCCCATGTTGATCAGGGGTTCAAGGCACTGCGTCTGTCCCTGCCCGGCGGCTTCATTCAGGGCGTTGTTAAGGGCACGTTGGCCGGGTTGGGTGCTGTTCAGGTAATCAAGGAGTTCGGCATTGCCCTTCTGGACAGCTGCGTGCAGTACGTTATCGATATTCACTCCAGCCCCGGTCAGCAGCATTTGCAAGTCAATGGTGTGGCGCTGCCGGATGGTGTTATTTTGCAGAGGTGTCTCACCATCGTGACCAACGGCATTGACATTAGGATGACAGTCGACCAGGACCCGGACGCAATCTGTATGGCCGTAATTGATGGCGACAGCTATCGGGTGTTCAGGATGACCGGTGAGCGCCGAACGGTAAGTCCGGTTAGCCAAAGTCCCATCTTCGGCCAGCAATATTTTCAGCGTTTCCAGATTCCCGGTACGACAGGCATTAAGCATCGGGGATTCACAATAGGGCGATTCATCGTCAAGGACTCTGCTACCGTCCAGACGAGTTAATGGCAGTACCGGTTGCATGCATTTACTGCATTGGCGTTCATCAAGCCTTTTTACCTTTTGCTGATCACTGTCCAGCCATTTGCTGATGCATTCCAGGTGGAAAACGTGAGACGCCGGGCAAGAGGCTCTGACCAGTGAATGTCCGCCATGTTGTCCTCTGATATGTCTGTCGTCGCCTATACAGTTAGAGCAATTAAAGGAAAAATCTGTGGTGTTGCCGCTGACGCTGTGCATGGTTGAAGCTTTCTGTGCAATAAGGGATGTGGTTAGGACAAAAATCGTTAGAGAAAATTCCTTAAAACAGTATTTTGAACGAGGCGTTTTTGATTAGGCTATCTTAGCCGTTTAATTAATAATTCCGAATTTTATCGCTCATAGTAGATGGCAGAACGGTGGATTCATTGCCCCATTTTCAATAAGGAGTTCCTTACTGGCGGTGTGACCAAACCTTGTAGCCAGGCTCAGAGCCGTATCGCCATTTTTATCCATCTCATTGACCAGGATGTCGAAAGCGACCAGTAACGCTTCAACGGACTCTGGACAGCCGTATCTGGCAGCGAGGTGGAGAGCCGTCCAGCCATTGGTATTTGTTGCATTGACGTGGATACCCGGAGCCTGCAGTATCGCTTTGACGGACTCTGGATGATTGTATCTGGCAGCGAGGTGGAGAGCCGTCCAGCCATCGAGATCTTTCTCATTAATCTGGATACCGTCAGCTGCCAGTAACGCCATGACGGTCTCTGAGTGGCCATTCCAGGCAGCCATGTGGAGAGCCGTCCAGCCATCGTGGTCCTTCTTATTAACATTGATGCCTTTAGCAGCCAGTAACGCCTTGACAGTCTCTGTGTGGCCTCTGCGGGCCGCTAAATGGAGAGCCGTCCAGCCATCTTTATTCCGGGCATTGGTCTTGATGCTGTTAGCGGCCAGCAAGGCGTTGACGATCTCTGTGTTGCCATTGCGGGCAGCGAGGTGGAGAGCCGTATAGCCCAGGCTATCAGTGCTATTGATATTTACTCCCCCGGTTTCAAGCAGCTTTTCCACGCATTTGCAATGCCCGTTGGCAACGGTGATATGCAGCGGCGTTTGACCTTCTGCATCGGTGTCATTGATGTGTGTCGGGTCGTTCAGGAGGTTGAAAAATTCCCAGGAACCTTGTCTGGCAGCAGTGTGCAGTACGGTAGCAATATTTGCTCCTTGTTGGGTCAGAACAACCTGGCCCGCGATGTTTTCCGTCAGAACAGCAATGTACAGTGCACCGTTAAGGTCGTTTGCTCCCTCTGTGATCAGAATATCAAGGCACTGTGTATGCCCCCGCTCGGCGGCAGCGTAAAGGGCACCGTTAAGGTCGTTCGCTCCCGCTATGATCAGGATGTAAAGGCACAGCGCCTGCCCCCGTTCGGCAGCATCGCGCAGGGCGGTATTAAGGGCTGGTTGACTGGGTTGGGTGCTGATCAGGTATCGAAGGAGTCGAACATTGCCCTCCCGGACAGCGGTGCGAAGTACGTTATTGATATTCGCCCCGGCCCTGATCAACATGTCGACGACCTCGGCGCGGCCCTTCCGGATGGCGATGCGCAGGGGCGTCTCACCATTGTGACCAGCGGCATTGACATCGGCACCGGCCCTGATCAACATGTCGACGACCTCGGCGCGGCCCCTCCGGATGGCGACATGCAGGGGCGTCTCACCATTGTGACCAGCGGCATTGACATCGGCACCGTAGTCGATCAAAGCCCGGGCACAATGAGAATGGCCGTAATTGATGGTGACAACTAACAGGTGTTCAGAATGACCGGTGAGCACCGAACGGTAAGTCCGGTTTGCCAGGGTCTCGTCTTCGCGCAGCAACATCTTCAATGTTGCCAGATCTCCGGTACGGCAGACATTAAACATCAGTGACTCACAATAAGCTGATTCGTTGTCAATAACGTTGCTCCTGTCCAAAAGAAGCAATGGCAGTGCCCGTTCCGTGCATTGACTGCATTGGCGTTCATCAAGTCTTTTTATCTTCTGCTGATCACTTTCAAGCCATTCGGTGATGCATTTCAGGTGGAAAACGTGGGATGCCGGGCAAGAGGTTTTGACCAGCGAATTCCCGCCAGGCGGGCCTCCAATATGGCCGTCCTCGAAACAAATAGGACAACTAAATGCAAAACCTGCCGCGTTCATCACTTCGCCTGCTTTAAGACTCAATTGTGGGTAGGACAAAAATCAGCAGAGAAAATTCCATTAAACAAAACCTGGAACAAGATTATTGTTGTTCAAATCCCTAAGTAAGGAACAAGCCTGACCACTTTGCACCAGGCAAAGAAGGTTGTTCACCAGAATTCAATGGATGGCAACCACAAACATCTGGCAGCCATTAAAAGCCCTGATTCATAAAGGCGTCCGAGAATAGACTGCCCTACACGGTAATTGCTCCTATCCAAAAGTGAGTGGAATTGCGCCCCGGTTTTGTTCAATGCTTCGGTTGGTTAGTAACAGGAATACTGTTTGATCTTTTGCTGACAGGCTCTTCTGATCCAAGGATTATAATTTTAAGATCTTTACAATGTTTATCGTTATAATCGTTTTGGCAGAGCGTATTAATGGCTGCGCCAGCAAGGCATCCAGCACCGCTATAAACGACTACAGAATGCCCCAGGAAACAACCCGCAGCACAGCCCAGTAAAAATCCCGTGTCGCTGTAATCAGTATTTCTTATCGACCAGGGTTTACTGGATTCTGTTTGTGTGGAATTTGTCGTCTGCATATTACTTATCCCAATACTCTTGCGAACCGTAAAAATAGATGAAACATTCACTAAATCCATTTTGCAGGTCTTCAGATTCATTGAGGTTAGTACAGAGTTTGCTCTGCGCCAGCTTGCTATCTATTTCTATCCAAACCTGCAAAGCAAAGGTTGCTCTGCTCTTAATGCTTAGGCTATGGATGGAAATACAGGCTCCTTGCAGCATTCTCAGATTGGCCAGATTCCCGGTACGGAGGCATTGAAAATCAGGGTTTCACAATTAAGGTGATTCGTCGTCAAGGGCCAAGAGGAAGATTGCCGGGAACAGAGTGTTTCTGGTTACCGTGTAATGAAGGCGCTTCAGTGATGAAAAGTCCGGGGATATAGTCTGAGCCAGTGCAACGACCTTGCTTTTCCCAAGAGGATATTTTCTTTACGATCTGGAATTAAGGAAAGTTGCTATTATCTCTTTTAAGTATTCTAGATACCGCCTGATAAGCGTTCTTATCAGGCGGTATAGACCCCTGTCTCGGAAATATTTCCTAACTCAACAGGTTTATTTGCCAATTGGTCAGGTGTGTTTCCCAACTTAATTGGGTATCTGACAGTTGACTGATCAAGCCGCAAAGTTAGCCGCAACAAATTCCCAGTTCACCAGGGCCCAGAAGCCTTTCAGGTAGTCTGGACGCACGTTACGGTAGTCAATGTAGTAAGCGTGCTCCCACAGGTCGCAGGTCAGCAGAGGCTTCTGGTCGCCAGTGATTGGTGTACCGGCGTTGCTGGTGTTGACGATTTCCAGGGAACCGTCGGTGTTTTTTACCAGCCAGGTCCAGGAGGAACCAAAGTTGTTAACGGCCATGTCAGAGAATTTGGCAACAAACTCATCATAAGAGCCAAAGGCTTTGTCAATAGCTGCTGCCAGTTCACCGGAAGGCTTGTCGCCACCATTGGGGCTCAGGCAGTTCCAGTAGAAGGTGTGGTTCCATACCTGGGCAGCGTTGTTGAAGATGCCGCCTTCAGACGTCTTGATGATCTCTTCCAGGCTCTTGTTTTCCAGCTCGGTGCCTTCAACCAGACCGTTCAGTTTGACAACGTAAGTGTGGTGATGTTTGCCGTAATGGTAATCCAGAGTTTCCCTGGAGATATGTGGTTCAAGGGCATTGCGCTCGTAGGGCAGCTCAGGCAGTTGAAAAGCCATTTGTGTTCTCCCGCTGTGGTTGGAATAGTATTGGTTTCGTTCAGAGACCTGATTTTTCGCAAAGCGATAGTAGCATTGTGGCTACTACGAATCCATGTGGAATGTATCTTGAGATTTGCCGCAGAAATTTCAAGTCCAACGCACTCCTTTACGTTGAATAAAAAGGTTGGGGGCAGGATTTCTTTCTTCTACAATGGTCCCTCATTTTTTCAGAACAGTCAGGAGCCGGGAACACCGTTTCGTCCGAGTCTAAAAAATACACAAATTGATCGGTGTTTTTGATGGAAAGCAGTGAGTATGCAAGAGGATAACAAGATTTATCAGTCAAACCAGGACTTATCCATAACCGCTGACCAGCGTCCTTCCAGGCACCGTCCCACAGGCTCCGGGCCAAAAAGTTTCAGTAAATCCGCAGCCAACGGTAAAAGCAGCGGTATGGGCTATCTGGTCTCGGGTGTTCTGTTTGTGCTTCTGGCCGGTGTTTCTGCCGGGGGTTACTGGCAGGTGACTGAGCTGCACAAGGCCCTGAAGGAGACCCGGCAGGAGCTTCAGGCAACCCGGGATCAACTGGGCCTGGTGACCGGGCAGGTTTCTCAAACCGGTGAGTCCATTAACCAGAGTGACTCCATCTTCCGCTCAGAACTTAAAGAAGTGAACTCTGAAATTCGCAAGCTCTGGGATGTTGCTAACAAAAGAAACCGTCAATGGATTAATGAGAATAAAGATAAGATTGACCAGGGGGCAAAGAAAGTCGACTTTGCTGTCAAACAGTTTGATGCGGCTAAAAAGTCCTCCGAGCAGGCGGTCTCAAAGCTGAATGAGCTGGACCAGGTCATTAAGGCGGTGACCACTGAGCAGTTGGTTGCCAATTCGGATATGGTTAGCCGTGTTGAAGCACTGAAAGCTGAAATTGATGGTTTAAAGAGCACTTTATCTGCACAACAGAGTGTCGAGCAGCAAATAAAAGCCTCTGCGCAAACCCAGGATGAACTCAGTAAAAAGCTGGGCGCTTTCCAGAGCCAGGTCTCTCTGCGGCTGCAACAGCTGGAAAATACCCTGCGGGATCTTGGAAATCCGAAAGAGAAGGGGCTGACAGTTCAGTAGCGGTTAAGTAGTTAACCAAATGAAATCATATTTTCTGACTAAGTGAACAGTCACTCTGCGGCGTTACAACTCCGGTCACATAGCTACGGCTATGCTCCCTGCGTTGTGCCTTGCATAGTAACTGTCCACTTAGCCAGAAATATACGATTCCATTTGGCCAACT
>NZ_PJPV01000049.1 GCF_002864045.1 Endozoicomonas acroporae | reverse complement strand
TTTTTTTTTTCAACAGAAGTCAGCAAGCTGAGCAGGATGATATTGAGCGTATAAGTAGTTAACCAAATGGAATCGTATTTTCTGACTAAGTGGGCAGTCACTCTGCGGCGTTACAACTACGGTCACATAGCTACGGCTATGCTCCCTACGTTGTGCCTTGCATAGTAACTGCCCACTTAGCCAGAAATATACGATTCCATTTGGCCAACTACTTAGAGCCCATCCAACAACAAAAGCAGGCCTGAAATTTTCGTCTTTATACCAGAGAACTACTAAAGATTCTTATTCGATAGTACGATGAAAGATTATCAAACCTCATGGAACGAGATAATGAAAATAACAGAAAGAACCCAAGCCGCCAGAGGAGTCTACGCGGAAACTTTGCAGTTGCACAAAGGCCCTATGAAAAAAATGAAGGCTCTGGCCAGTGCTGCGAATTGCTTCTTCAACCGTCGGGAAGTACAAAACTGGCAAGAATCGAATACAGCCACTATTTCTCAGGCTCCCACAGCTCAGGAGCCAGAAGCGCTGGTAAAGACAAACATCAAAGAGCGCACCGCAGCCCCCTCAGATATGCAGGCTGAATTAAAATCGGTATTGGCAAAAAGAGTATTAACCGGGGAATCGCAGGGCAGTGACAGCGAGTTCGAGGCTGAATATGATTCTGCCGGTACAAAAGAAGGCCATCAGGAAGCGTCTGTTACGGAACCAGAGAAAATAACGAAACAGTCTGAATCCGCAGACGACAAACTTATACCCGACGAGGTGGAAAGGCTTAATAACCAGGCTGCGCATGACAAAATTAAAGTTCGCCCGACAAAGCGTAGACCCCCTACCCGCAATCCTGGCCGTCACTGATGGACAAAAGGCAGGGCTTTAAATTATGGGCATTAATGAACTTTTCTAAAATTAGAAAGTCTTAATCTGTAATTCAACAATTACACACTTCAATAAATTGATGAATCTCCATAACAACCTGTCTTCTTTTGATACTGCTTTTGAAGAGCTTTATCATGACATTTTAGTTGAACCGCCGAGTCAAGACAGTAGGCATGAAAAACAATTTACGCATCAAGGTATATCTGTTCAAGTACTACCCTCTTATTCTGTTTACAATAATCAGTCAGATATAGACCAGAATGAGGCTCCCGGTTTTAATTCATTGAATGTATATGATATTGAAATACTAACACCAGATGTTTCATCAGACTCATTATTAAAAGATATGCTTGAGGTGACAGAATACACTTCCGGTGAATGTAGACCCTGGAATTCTGGTAATAAAAACGTTAACAATGAACCATCATCAATACCACACACCAACGCCATTCAACCTTTCTTAACAGGGACCGAGCCTGAGATTGAGAAACCCATGCCAGCGCACCATTCAAATCCGGGTTATCAGTTAACTGATCTTCCAGCCATACTCTCTAACCCACAAGAGTTACCAGCAGATTCTGAAGTTAACCCCCTAAACCTGCACCATGCGACAAGTGATAACCAGAATACCCCTGCAGAAGCAGTGACTGATGCTAACGCTTCAATAGTTGACTGCCAAAGTGTGTGCAGAAGGTCTTGCCAAAAGGAGCACCGCAAAGACCCCGCTTACATGCAGCAGCTCAGAAAGCGCCAAAGGGAGTGGGTAAGAGAGCGTCGCAAAGATCCTGCTTTTCTAGAGCGCCAAAGGGAGCAGGCAAAGGAGCGTCGGAAAGATCCCGCTTATGCAGAGCGCAAAAGGAAGCGGGCAAGGGAGTATCGAAAAGACCCCGCCAATGTAGAGCGCCAAAGGAAGCGCCGCATAGAGTTGGCAAGTGATCGTCGCAACAGGGTGAGCATCCTGATGCACCTGAGGAAGCGGCAAGAGGCGCTTGAAAGCAAACTTCAAAAGAACTCTTGATGAAGAGAGGAACTTTTATAAGAGGGAGTAGTCCGAGAACCTGACTCAGTAATTCAATAACTCAATGGACAACTACAACAACTCGCCTACATTTAACCTTGACTTTTACGATCTTTATTTTGGTTCATGGGATTTATTTAATCAAGAAGATCAATTTTGTAAACACGAACAAGAGCCTGCCTATCAAGGTATGCCTGTTCAGGCTATGGACACACCTCTTGCTGTTTACCATAGCTCTTCAAACATTCAGAGAATTAACGTTAAGCCTCTTAATCTACTGCATGATTATAAAATTGAACCTGCGGACCAATCGAATCAGGGAGACCAGTTAACAGATCTTGCCATAAGCTCTGAGCCAAAAGACGTACAACCAGTTGGTGAAGTTAACCGGCCAAACCTGAACCGGGTATCAAGGGCAGAAGACATTGCTGAAGGTAACTCTTCAATAGTTGAACGACAGAGGGCGTTTTACAAAGATCACACGTACGCCAGGCACCATAGGCAGCACAGAAGAGAGCGAAAAAAACAGAGCCTGAACGAACAACAAAGGCAGCGCCAAAGGGATCGCAAAAGGGCTCAGCAAAGGGACCGTAAAAGGGAGCTTCGTAAACATTCAATTTACGCAGAGCTGGAAAGAGAACACAAAAGACAGCGTATTCAGAATGATCCTGATTTCGCTGAGCGCCAAAGGGTGCACAGAAGGCTGGTTCGTAAAAAATCCCGTTTACGCAGAGCACTGAAAAACTCACCGAAGGGTGTTCCTTAAAAAGGAACTTTAACAGGATGAAGTGGTCTTAACCTATAATTCGCTCATTCAATAATTCAATGAACATATTTAACACAGACCCAAATAATATTTCTGGACTTTCCTATTTTCAGGAGTTGCCGGTAAATTACTTACCAACAACTGCTGCTCCAGATTCACACTTGAACTGGCATGGGCATTTTTTGCAAACACCGTCCCCTTATCAATCTGGAGAGTTAAATCCGCAATTCACCAACCAGGGCATTCCCTGTTCTGCAAGAGCGCTGGACGATTTTTCAATTTCTATTTTACCATTGACTGGAAATACATTAAGACTTTCCGGGTTTTATTCACAAGATAATCTTGATACTTACCCCCCTTGTCAATTTTCAGATAATCATTTTTTCTCCACGAATTCAACCACAACAGGCTTCCAACAATTACCTCCGGCCTATTCATCAGTTACTTTTCCTCAACCGTCATTGCATCCCGCTGCTATAGTCGGGGCGTTAGATAAAAGCACTGACCAGCAAGTTCTCACTGAAACGATGCAGTACAACGCAACTCTATCTTCCGGATCCGGTGAACCGATACGCCCTACACCTGAAGACACTTACGCTTACGGAATTAATAAACCAAGAAGAACAAAATTATCTTTTCAAGCAAGCCAGGCCAGATACGCCGCATCCGCTAAAGGCAGGGCATGCCAGGCCAGATATACCGCATCCGTTAAGGGCAAAGCAAGCAGGGCCAGATACCTTGCAACTGATAAAGGAAAGATATGCATGGCCAAGGCCAGTGCCAAGTACAAAAAATCCGATAAAGGCCAGGCGGCCAATGCCAGAGCCAGAGCCAAATACGAAAAATCGGCAAAAGGAAGAGAAACCAGAGCCAGGTACGCCGCATCCGATAGATACAGGATGAAGAACGCTATAAAGTGTGCAAAGTATAGAGCCTATCACTCGGCTATAAAACAAGGCATGAGCGAAGCATTGGCAAGGAAAATGGCAGAGTTAGTAGCTAATGAAAAGTTGGCAGAATTATCAATGACGTCTCCACCTCTGTCTGTCAGTCAAAATGCAATAGGTATATCTGCTTTTCTACTCAATTAGGTGCGTCAACTACAAACTGCCTGCGACTCAATCTTGCCCCCATATCCAACCACTCTCTTATTAAAAAAGGTCTGCCATCCTCATTTATTGCCCTGAGTAATCCAGCGTTCAGCTCAGCTTGTATATCAAAATAAACCTCCGCACCCAGTTCGAGGAGACATCCAGCAGAATCAGGTCGATTATTACGGATTCTTGTCAGGAGCATTGTATTAAGATCAGCCTGACTGTAAGGGTTGTTTGCACCGCAACTCACCCATTCTTTTACACCATGGGGATTATTACCTTCCGCATAACTCCGGGCGGCAAGATTTATAAATTGATTGGTTTTATCATTTTTTTTGGCACCCATTTCCAGCCAAAGTTTAAATTGCATAATACTATTTTCTTCGGCAACCCTTTCCAGATTTAAATCAAGAATTGTTTGAAATTCTGGTTTAATATCTGCTCCTGCTTCTTTTAAATTGATAACATCTCTTGAATCAGGTCTATCTTCAAGAAGGTTTTTGGCCAGAAACTTGTCAAGTTGTTGCTGAAGATTTTCTATGGTTGCCCCCATTGCCACACAATCTTTTACGTCAGATGCACACTCCTGCTTCAGGGATTGTTTTAACCATTCATTTAATTTCAGTTGAACGTTACTATCTACCGAAGCTCCCAGATCGCACCATTCTTTCGCTTTAACCACTGTAGTAGCTTCTTGTAAACCTTTATCAATTTTCTGTTGAAAGTCGGGTATCATCGCCCCCAGAGACAACCAGCCTCCGGCAAAAACGGGCTCATTACTCTTTATCATTCTTTCCAGGCCTGAATTCAGTTTATTTGTGACTTTAGTATCTATTTTCGCCCCAATATCCAGCCATACTTTCGCATGAAATGGATTTGGATTATCTTTAGCAAACTCTCGATTCAAGCCGCCATTTATCTTGCGTTGAATATCAACACCATACAACCCTGAATTATTAAGAACCACTTTTAATACACCCGGCAATTCCAGGTCATCTATTAGAGGAACAGGAACATATTGACAGTTAATCATAGTATCGAGCCTTTTATTAACATAACTGATTGAATATTCCTCAAGCGATTTAACATGTATTTTTTCTAATTCATCAATAAGATATTTAGATAATTCCGGAGTTACATCATCAGAATCCTTGCTTAACTCTTTATACAATATTCCCTGAATACATTCTCGATAAGCTATATTACCAAGCATTATTGCCACCCTGTCATATTAATTTTTGAGTAATAATTGATACATAAGTAGCTAACCATATGAAATCATATATTTCTGACTCCTTGTTCAGGCACTCTGCTTCGTTACAACTCCGGTCACATAGCTACGGCTATGCTCCCTCCGTTGTGCCTCGCATAGCACCTGCCCAAGTAGCCAGAAATATATGATTCCATATGGCCAGCTACTTAATTTCATTTGGTTAACTACTTAAAGCTGCTTTCACATAAAAAACCAACCAATCAGTTATATTTTTACCAGAAGCCCGGATAAGGTATTTGCCAAAAACCGGTAAATACCTTTTTCAGTCAGCTATAAAAACTTCTGTGAGTGAAATCTTAAGTGATCCTCAATAAACGTGGCAATAAAATGATAGGAATGATCATATCCCTCCTGCATCCTTATGGTCATTGGATACCCTGTGTCTGCAACTGCTTTTTTTAATGCATCCAGGTGCAACTGTTCGTGCAAAAAAGTATCCCTGCTGCCCTGATCCACCAGTGTTGGAACCGCTACAGGTGATCTTTTCAACAGCTCGCAGGCATCATAGTGTTTCCATTGCTCGCGATCATTACCAAGATAGCCCATAAATGCTTTTTGTCCCCATGGCGCATTGACCGGATTGCAGATCGGACTGAAAGCAGACACCGATGAGTAACGATCAGGGTTGTGCAGAGCAATCACCAGCGCACCATGACCGCCCATGGAATGGCCGGCAATACTCCGTTTATCATTTACAGGAAAGTGTTGTTCAATAAGTTCTGGCAGCTCAGAAACCACATAATCATACATTTGATAATACTGACGCCACGGCTGCCGGGTAGCATTCACATAAAACCCGGCACCAAGCCCGAAGTCGTAGGCAGCATCAGGATCATCCGGAACATCATCCCCCCTGGGACTGGTATCCGGTGCAACAATCGCAATGCCCAACTCTGAAGCTACCCGCTGGGCTCCCGACTTCTGCATAAAATTCTCATCGGTACAGGTCAGCCCGGACAACCAGTACAGAACGGGAACCGTTTGGCTCTCGCTCTCAGGAGGCAGGTAGATGGCAAAACGCATGTTGCAGTTAAGGGTTTGTGAGTCGTGGGTGTACTGTTTATGCCAGCCACCAAACAGCTTATTACTGCTGATATTCTCCAAAGACATAGACCTTGCTCAATACGGGACAGGCTTTACTGAAAAAACCGTAAAGCCTCGGTGAAAAAAAATAACCGATGGTGCAGTTATTGCCGGTAATGGACCACAGAGCGAATACTCTCCCCCTGATGCATCAGATCAAACGCCCTGTTGATCTCCTCCAATGCCATGGTATGGGTGATAAAATCGTCGAGCCTGAATTCACCCGCCAAATATTGCTCTACTATGCCCGGCAGCTCAGAACGGCCTTTCACCCCTCCAAATGCGGATCCACGCCATACACGCCCGGTCACCAGCTGGAATGGGCGCGTGGCTATTTCCTGGCCAGCACCGGCAACGCCGATGATAACCGACTCCCCCCAGCCTTTGTGACAGCACTCAAGTGCAGAACGCATGACGTTAACATTCCCGATACACTCAAAGGAAAAGTCAACACCACCATCGGTCATCTCGACGATCACATCCTGAATCGGTTTATCAACCAATGTTGAATTGACACAGTCAGTAGCCCCTAGCTTTCTGGCCAGTTCAAATTTTTTCTCATTAATATCAACCCCGATAATCCTGCCAGCACCGGCCATTCTGGCACCAATGATGGCCGATAGACCAATACCGCCAAGACCAAAGACGGCAACGGTGTCCCCGGGCTGTACCTTTGCGGTCTTTAATACGGCCCCCATACCGGTAGTGACTCCGCAACCCAGCAGACAGACTTCTTCAAGCGGTGCATCAGGGCTGACTTTTGCCAGTGAAATCTCGGGTAACACGGTATACTCGGAAAATGTCGAACACCCCATGTAGTGATAAATGGGCTGACCATCTTTATAAAATCGGGTCGTACCGTCGGGCATCAGCCCCCTTCCCTGGGTTTCACGTATTTTCTGGCAGAGGTTGGTTTTACCTGAACGGCAAAATTTGCACTCACCACACTCCGGTGTGTAGAGTGGAATGACATGATCACCAACAGCAACGCTGGTCACGCCCTCTCCTACCTGTTCGACAATCCCGCCACCCTCATGACCAAGAATGGCAGGAAATACCCCCTCCGGGTCATCACCGGACAAGGTAAAGGCATCGGTATGGCAAACACCTGTAGCAACGATGCGAACCAGCACCTCGCCAGCCTTTGGTAACATCACATCGACTTCTTCGATCGACAACGGCTGGCCTGCCCCCCAGGCAATGGCCGCTTTTGATTTAATAAATTGATCGGACATTACTATTCCCCAGTATCGTTTATTGTTAGACCACTACCGAAAACCGTAGCTGAAACCAACAGTTTAACAATGGCAGGAAACGCTGCAAGGGGAGATCAGGATCACGGCTACGGCGGACCAGGGTGAGCATGTCGTTATGCTCGCCGTGCCTGACTTGATAATCGAGTGCTTGTTGACTTGCCTGCTGGAAGATGGTGCAGAGTCTATAGCTGCTCTCTACCTGATAACAGGAAAACCATCAGGACAATTTTTCTACCTCTTCTTAACGACAAAGGCCACCTTTCGGTGGCCTCCAGGACGTTGCATCCAAACTCAATTCATTATTGATTATCAAGCAGGATTTTTACCTTACCTCTCTCCTTCAGACTGGCAAGGTACTCATCAAACATTACACGTCCATTGCCTGCAGCAATAAACTGACCCAGTCCTTTGAGCTGCTCAGGATTTGCCACTGCTTCACCGGGGTAGATGGCGCTCAGGCCAACCACCGCATAATCACCATTTGCCAGAGTGACTGAACGATAGGAGACACTGTTTCCGGGGTGAGGCATTTTAAAGGCTTCCTGCAGGAGCTGTGCAGGCACACCGGGCATATTCCTGCTGGTTGCAGGACTCTCAACCACTTCCAGCTTCTGTTCATCAGCCAGCGCGTTCAGCGCTGTTCCGGACTGCAAGGTCGTTACCATCTGTTCTGCACGGCTGGCCAGCTGTTCCCGGGCGCGGCTGTTCTTCAGGGCATTAACGATGGTTTCCTGCACATCAGCAAGGGGTATAAGCTCAGGTTTTTGGTGCTCCTTAACCCGGACCACAACAGCCTGTTCCGGGGTAATCTCAATCAGCTCACTATTGGCACCGAGATCCAATACATCTTCACTGAAAGCCGCTGCCGACACGCGGGGATCAGCAGCAATACCCGATTCAGCACCCTTTCGACCAAAGGGCTCACTGGTCATTACGGTCAGGCCCAGCTGCTCTGCTGGCTGAGCCAGGTCAGAAGCCTCAAAGCTGATATCCGCGAGCTGTCTGGTTTGTTCAATAAACAGAGAGTCAACTTCATTCTGCTTGAGTGCCACCTCAATGTCTGCGCGCATCTCATTCAGCGATGGCACATCCGCTTCATCACGGGAAGTCACTTTCAGGATCTGTATACCGAAATCCGTTTCAATAGGCTCAGAAACCTGACCAACGTTCAAACCCGCAACGGTATTGTCAAAAGCATCGCCAAAGAAGCCCGGCTCAACAGCCCCCAGATCACCGCCGTTCTCAGCGGTCATCGGATCATCAGAATAGGATCTGGCTAACTCGGCAAACCCGGTTCCGGCTTGCAGTTTGGCAACCACTTCACTGGCCCGTGCTTTCGCTTCATCAAGGGTGCGATCTTCACCGGTCTGAATCAAGATAACTGAGACATGGGCATTATTGCCAGACTGTTGCTGCAACTGTTCGACACGGTACTGGTATTCAGCTTCAATATCTTCAGCAGAGACGTCGATACCCCTGGCAATATCCGCCTTGTTCAGAACCACGTAGTTTACGACAACCTGCTCAGGCGTCATGAACTGATTCGAGTTAGCCTGATAGTAAGTGCTGATCTCTTCTTCGGAAGGCGTAATGGCCTGACGAACCGGTTCCGCCGACAGCATAACCCAGGCGAGGTCCCGGGTCTGACCTTCAAGACTCTGCAGTCGTTTGAGTTCTTCTGCAGTCACAAATTCGGTATTGGCAACCCCGGCGCGTAATTGCTGCAAGAGTGTTTCTTCACGGATGGCATCGCGGAACTGCAATGGTGTCATACCATAACTGCGAACCATCATCTGAAAACGATCGGCATCAAAGCGGCCGTTTTGCTGAAACTGCGGCATGGATACGATCAGCTTATCAATCTGGGCTTTGCCAATATCCATTTTCTGATCTTCAGCGTTTTGCAGTAGCAACTGACGATCAATCAGGGCTTCAAGAACCGAGCTTTGCAGTAACTGATCGTCCAGCATGGCAGGATCAAACTGACCGCCCATTTGCTGAACCAAAACCCGCCGCTGCTGGTCAACAGCCTGAGCCAACTCTGCCCGGGTTATATCCTTACCATTGACTGACGCCACTTCCGGGTTGTTTGGATTGGGCGCAAGCGTTTCCAGACCAGTAATGGCCATCATAAAAGCGATGATGCCGACGACAACAAATGTCACCCAACTCTTCGCTTTGTCCCTCATCGATTGCAGCATAATAACCTCAGGTACCAGGGCCGCTGAGACAGCAGAGCATTTCCCTTGTTCTTCTCACCCAGCCTGATGAAGACCGGGTTTAAAAAAAAAGCGCATCATCGGATGCGCTTTCTGGTGAACCGGCAGACAACTCCCCTGGAATAATTCATGTGGAACCCTGCCTTGCCCACCTGATGAAATAGAACCGATTAAAGCACTATAACAGTGAACCGTACCAGATCAGTTCACAGCATCCTTAAGAGCCTTACCAGCCTTGAAGCTTGGAATTCTGGCAGCGGCGATTTCAATCGGCTCACCAGTCTGTGGGTTACGGCCGGTACGAGCGGCACGCTCTTTCACAGAAAATGTGCCAAAACCTACCAGAACAACCTGCTCACCATTTTTCAGTGCACCAGTGACAGAGTTAATCACGGCGTCCAGGGCTCGACCAGCGGCAGCCTTAGAAATGTCTGCAGATGCAGCGATAGCATCAATAAGCTCGGACTTGTTCACTCTATTCCCCTTCTAAGTAGGATGCGTTTTCAATCATTAACAGAGGATAGACACAGAAAGCGTGCTGGCAACTGAGTAATTTACCGGACTTCTGTCATCTACCCTATCAGGTGCGACCGATATGCTGCTGCATTTTCCTGTGAAAAACAAGCACCATACATGCACCTTCGTCATTAATAGCCTGCCAACCAGCCAATTTGATCTAAAACCACTGAAAATAATCACCAGAATTCATTTTTCCAATGGCAACCATCGAACATTGTCAGCGAACGATAACACCGGGGCAGTATGAAGTCTGATAATCTGCCGTCAAGCAAATTGTCTGACTGGATTCAAGAAGTCTGGCGGGAAACCCGCTTCCCCCGGAGCTACTGAACAAGACAGTAACCCGAAGGCTCATCAAATCGGGGAAGCAGAGTCATTCCTGCGTTTCTTGTCTGGAGGGTCATAGGAAAGCAAATCACCGGTAACAGCCTGTACCTGTTCGGTCATTCCGGTAAAAGAAGTCTACTTTTATCCGCATTAGCATAAAGTTGTCTAACAGTTGAGCTGACAACCTGACTCTATGGCTTCGACCTGGCCCGGATATTTCATAAACATGCTCCCGCTCTCACTTGTCCTTTGCCGCTCTAAGGGAGTTTTGTTCAGTCGACCGTACTCCCCGGTACGGCGCTCCCTCACAAAATCCCTTAGAGCGACAAAGTCCTCGGCTTTGGCATCCTGCGTCGCCCTATCTCCCACATCCATGTGGTCGTGCGCGAGAATCGGGGCAGTTTATGAAATATCCGGGCTAACTCCTGATCCGAAGTAGCGGCAATTTATACCAATCGTCCGGCCGTTATGTCAACTGAAGAATCCACCGGAAAGCCCCGTCATTACTGAACGACCGCCCAATACAGGGCGGTCTTCACATTCAACGGTCAGTGGGTATTGACACGTTCATCACTTTTCTGCTCAGTTTTCCGCTCGGAATCGGCAACTTCCAGGGCTTTTTCTGGCAGGGCTTCGGGCATATACGACAGCGCTACTTCCAGAACTTCATCAATCCACTGAACCGGAATAATTTCCAGGTCATCCTTGATATTGTCAGGGATCTCTTTCAGGTCGCGACGGTTCTCTTCAGGAATCAGCACCTTCTTGATACCACCACGATGAGCTGCCAGAAGTTTCTCTTTCAGACCGCCGATGGCAAGGACTTGACCCCGAAGCGTGATCTCACCGGTCATGGCAACATCTGCCCGAACCGGAATCCCGGTCAGAATGGACACAAGAGCGGTACACATACCGATACCCGCACTTGGGCCATCTTTTGGCGTCGCGCCTTCAGGAACGTGAATGTGCAGATCGTTCTTCTGATGAAAATCAGGCTCAATACCCATGGCGGCTGCCCGGGAGCGAACCACCGTTAATGCCGCCTGGATTGACTCCTGCATCACATCGCCCAGCGAGCCGGTTTTGATAATCTGCCCTTTGCCGGGAACCGCTACCGACTCAATGGTCAGCAACTCGCCGCCAACCGATGTCCAGGCCAGGCCGGTTACCTGACCAATCTGATCCTGATCTTCAGCCCGTCCATAGGTGAACTTGCGAACCCCCAGGAAGTCTTCAAGCACTTCCGTGGTCACCGCACTCTTGCGGTCCTTTTCAGACAGCGCTTCCTGTTTTACCGCCCGGCGACAGACCTTGGCAATTTCCCGCTCAAGTCCACGAACACCGGCTTCTTTGGTGTAGTAGCGGATGATATCCAGCACTGCATCATCAGCAAAGGACAGCTCGCCCTTACGGAGACCGCTGCGCTTGATTTGCTTGGGTACCAGATAACGCTTGGCAATATTGAGCTTTTCATCCTCGGTGTAACCCGGAATGCGGATCACCTCCATACGGTCCAGCAACGGCCCGGGAATATCCATGGAGTTGGAGGTACAGACAAACATAACATCGGAAAGATCGTAATCCACTTCCAGATAATGGTCATTAAATGAGTTGTTCTGTTCAGGGTCCAGCACCTCCAGCAAAGCTGAAGCCGGATCACCACGCATATCAGAACCCATTTTGTCGATCTCATCCAGCAGGATAAGCGGGTTTTTCACTTCAACCTTGGCCATCTTCTGGATCAGTTTACCCGGCATGGAGCCAATGTAAGTCCTGCGGTGACCACGGATCTCCGCCTCATCACGAACGCCACCCAGCGCCATACGGACAAACTTGCGATTCGTCGCCCTGGCCAGTGACTCACCCAGTGACGTTTTACCAACCCCGGGAGGTCCCACCAGACACAGCACAGGCCCCTTCAGTTTACGAACCCGCTTCTGCACGGCAAGATATTCAAGGATACGTTCCTTGACCTCTTCCAGCCCGTAGTGATCAGCCTCAAGAATATCCTGGGCACGCTTCATATCATGGCGGACTTTGCTGCGCTTTTTCCAGGGAACACTGAGCATCCAGTCAATATAGCCCCTGACCACCGTTGCCTCTGCGGACATCGGCGACATCATTTTCAGTTTGGCCAGTTCCGCCAGGGTCTTTTCCCTGGCCTCCAGGGTCATCCCCGCCTGATCAATTTTCGCTTTCAGCTCTTCCAGCTCGTTGGGTGCATCGTCCATATCCCCCAACTCTTTCTGAATGGCTTTCATCTGCTCATTCAGGTAATACTCACGCTGGCTGCGTTCCATCTGTTTCTTGACGCGACCACGGATTTTCTTTTCCACCTGCAGAAAATCCATCTCACCCTGCATAATACCAATCAGATACTCCAACCGGTCGCCCAGGTCGATAATCTCAAGCATCTTCTGCTTGTCTTCGATCTTCATGGGCATGTGTGCGCTGATGGTATCCACCAGCTTGGCCGGGTCTTTGATACCGGATAATGAGCTAAGCACCTCATTCGGTACTTTCTTGCTCAATTGCACATACTGCTCAAACTGAGACATCACAGAACGAACCAGCAGCTCACCTTCCCGGTCGCTGATCTGCTCTGACAGCTGCTCATGAACTTTCGCCTTAACCAGCCCATCGTCTTCATAGACCGAGTCAATCGTTACCCGGGTCTCACCTTCCACCAGAACCTTGACCGTTCCGTCTGGTAACTTCAGCAATTGCAGAATGCTGGCAACGGTGCCCACAGAAAACAGGTCTTCCACCTGAGGCTCATCGGTCTGGGCACTTTTCTGGGCTACCAGCAGAATTCTCTTGTCACCAGACATTGCCAGGTCCAGCGCCTGGATGGATTTTTCCCGGCCGACAAACAGCGGGATCACCATATGCGGGTAGACCACCACATCACGGAGGGGCAACAACGGCAATTCATAGTGCTCTGATGGTTGCAGGGTATCTTTATTATCCATAGCTCAGCCCCTATATGTTCAATCTCAATAAAGCCTGCCATCCACCAGCCTGTTGGCTGGCTGAAAACTGGAAAGTGAAAACCCGGCAGGCATTCAGGACACGATCTATTACGTGTTTGATCAATGGTCAGCCCACAGCGGAAGTACCTGAAACACCGTCTCAGGCATCTGTGAAACCGGCCATGGTCTCTAAGATGGGGCTTTTCCGGCTAAATTACAATAGCCACGTCTTTTCGTCTCCTGAAAACGGCTAAGGGACGCTTCATCGGCACTCAAGTCCGGGATAAAGAATCTTGTAACATCAAGAACTTGCAAAAGAACTTCGTTCAGGTAACATAACAGTCATTCGGAAGAGACGTCGCATCGACTCTTCAGGAGAGTCGGAGCGTAGCGCAGCCTGGTAGCGCACCACAATGGGGTTGTGGGGGTCGGAGGTTCAAATCCTCTCGCTCCGACCAATTTATTTTACCTATCTCTCAGATTTACCCACTCCCTGTTTTAACCAAGCCTTCAAATCCCTCATCTTTATAAGATATCCAGCTGATCGGTTTCAGCATCAATCTTCAGCGGTT
Source organism: Endozoicomonas acroporae (assembly GCF_002864045.1). Lineage (GTDB taxonomy): Bacteria > Pseudomonadota > Gammaproteobacteria > Pseudomonadales > Endozoicomonadaceae > Endozoicomonas > Endozoicomonas acroporae. The sequence goes on along the minus strand of NZ_PJPV01000049.1, from coordinate 40,990 downwards.
GCCATCCGGGCAAGTCCTGAAAACTGTCATGAAAGTTTTTGGCCTGAAGAGGAACCTCGCGATTACTTGGGCTATGCATAAAAAAGTAGGGTTGTTTTCCTGCTGATATCCATTCCCTCAACTTGTGCTGCCAGGGTATAAGGAACAGTCTAAAAATAACTTCCTCTTTTTGCCACGGAGGCACGGAGTCACAGAGGAAAAGATTTTTTTCTTTTCTCCGTGTCTCCTTGTCTCTGTGGCAAGTTTTTTTCTTGACAGGATCACGTCGGAAATGCGGAAGTTATTCCGGGACAATTCCTAAGGTACTCTTCATCACAGGTCATATCCCCCAAGCCAATAAAACGAATCATTGGAAACTGCCCGGTAGCAATTGCATGCACAGGAAGACGGGGCTTTTTAGCCTGAGTCAGATTTCAACCTTCTTGCGGCCTGCCAGGGCATGGGCCAGGGTGCCACCGTCCACAAACTCAAGCTCACCACCCAGGGGAACACCATGGGCAATGCGAGTGGCCGTCACCCCGAGGGTTTTCAACTCCTCAGCAATGTAGTGCGCCGTGGCCTCACCCTCCACTGTCGGGTTGGTTGCCAGGATAACCTCTTCTACCTGATTATCAGCCACCGTTTTCAACAGGTGTTCAATGCCAATATCTTCTGGCCCGATACCATCAATTGGCGACAAATGCCCCATTAACACAAAGTAACGTCCTGAAAAGCCACCGGCCTGCTCAAAGGCCATAACATCCGAAGGATTCTCGACAATACACAACAGTTTTTCATCCCTGCCGGGGTTGGCACAAATCTGACAGACAGGTTCTTCTGTCAGGGTACGGCAATGCCCGCATCGCCCCACCCCTTCGGCAGCCTGTCTGAGAGCAGCCGACAAGCGCACAGCCCCGTCACGATCCCTTTCCAGCAGGTGCAACGCCATTCTCTGGGCCGAACGCGGCCCCACGCCTGGCAGACAGCGCAATGACTCCATCAATTCCCTGATCATGGGGCTGAACATAAACAAAACCTGATTAACAATGATATCGCTACCCGACACCCATTAGCTCTAAGCAACATAGCAAGGGTGTCGGGCGTAAGGAGTTTAGAATGGCAGTTTTATACCGGCTGGAAGACCCAGCCCTGAGGTCAGCTCACCCATTTTTTCCTTGTTGTTCTCTTCTACTTTACGAACCGCATCATTGATAGCAGCAGCCACCAGATCTTCCAACATCTCCTTGTCTTCCGCAAACAGGCTTGGATCGATCTCTACCTTACGAACATCATAACGACCGGTCATGATGACCTTAACCAGCCCGGCACCGGCTTCACCAGTGACTACTGCATTGGCCAACTCCTCCTGGAGTTTTTCCATATCTTCCTGCATTTTCTGGGCCTGCTTCATCAGATTGCCCATACCACCTTTAAACATATTGACCTCTGCACAAAAAACACCAAACAAGGACCACCGGAATTCACCGATCATCACGCCCGGGCTTTTTACTTGATAATATTACCAACTGGTTGAATCGAGTCATCCAGAACCATGGCCGAAAAGGTCTCAATCAACCCCTTTACCCTGGCATCGGAATAAATACTCTCTTTCGCTGCCTGGAGACGCTCGGCAATTTTCCGTTCGCGCCAGGCAGCAGGAGTTTCATTAACAATACGACCAGTGTCAATTGACAGTTTAACGGACTGTTCAAAATAATCACACAGCGCCTTTTCCACACGCTGACGATGGGTGTCGTTGTAGAGCGTGCTGCGCTGTTCATCAAGTCGCAACCGGACGGCACCCTGTTCACTGTCAACAAACTCACAATGGGAGCCAATGGTGCCTGTCACCCCTCCCAGGGGAAGGCCACGAAAAACCTGAATCCAGCTCACAGCATCCATCAGCGTAAATGACACCCGGTCTTCTTTTGCCGGTAATTCCACCACTGCCCTGACCGGGGCTTCAGGGGCAACAACCGATGGCAGACTCAGAGACTGGTGAGCAGAGGCATCCGCTACTGTAGGGATTTCCTGAGAATCGACTCCGGACGACCAGTGTGCCTGCATATCATCCAGAGCACTGTGACGTTCATCATAAACAGGCGACTCAAAGGCTGCCTGGTCATAAGCTGACAGTGGAACGACCTCGGGGATTGGCGGTGTATCTTCACTGACCACTGCCCGGGAGGTTATTTCCTCTGTTGGTGTCTCAGGTGGCTCATCAGCAATAACAGGAGGCTCAAAGGTATCCCTGTGACCACCGCTCTGGACCGAAGGGTTTTCGTGCTCAACTGTTTCCTGAGCAGTTTCATGAATAACAGCAGGCGCATCAACTTGTTGGGTAGCAGGCTCAGGCTCCGGATCAGAAGCACCTTCTTCATCAGAAGTGCTGTTGTGAGATAAAGAGCCTTCAGCCGATGAAGAGCCCTCAGCCGATGAAGAGCCCTCAGCCGGTGAAGAGCCTTCAGCCGGTGAAGAGCCTTCAGCTGATGAAAAGCTTTGCGCAGATGAAGAGGCGATACTGTTTGTCGGCGGCGCTGCAACCGCCATCACATCCTGTTTTGCAGCAGAAATATCAAGCGGCCTGCCAGCCGCTGGCGCACCATCGGGTCGGAACGCCAGCATACGCAACAAGGCCATTTCAAAACCACCACGGGGATCCGGCGCCAGGGGCAGATCTTTCTTGCCCACCAGACCAATCTGGTAATAAAGCTGCACATCCTCAGCCGTCATTGATGATGCCAGCGCTATAACCTGCTCACGATCACCCTGACTGTTATCAACGGCATCGGGCACAGCCTGGGCAATGGCCACCCGATGCAGCAGGGACAGCATATCATCCAGTACCGCCAGATAATCCGGCGAATGTTCTGCCAGGGATGACACCGAACCCAGAATATGAGCCGCATTGGCGGTCGACAGCGCCACCACCATCTTCATCACCTGCCCCTGGTCAATGGTACCCAGCATCGCCCCCACCTCAGCCTCACTGACCCGCCCATTGCCAAAAGCAATGGCCTGATCCGTCAAACTGAGGGCATCACGCATACTGCCATCCGCAGCACGGGCCAGCTGCCACAGGGCCGCCACTTCGCAGGGGATCTGTTCCTGTCCGAGGATATTCTCCAGATGACCGACAATTCGCTCTGGCGTCATATTCTTCAGGCTGAACTGAAGACAGCGGGATAAAATAGTCACCGGCAACTTTTGAGGATCGGTGGTTGCCAGCAGGAATTTCACATGGGGAGGTGGCTCTTCCAGCGTTTTCAGCAACGCATTAAAACTGTGCGGCGAGAGCATGTGCACCTCATCAATCAGGTACACCTTATAACGGCCACGGGTTGGCGCATACTGGACGTTATCCAACAGTTCCCGGGTATCTTCCACCTTGGTTCTGGAGGCCGCATCCACTTCAATCAGGTCCACAAAGCGGCCATCATCAATCTCTTTACAGGCTGAACACTGGCCACAGGGGGTCGAGCTGACACCCTGCTCACAATTCAGACACCTGGCAAAAATACGGGCAATGGTGGTCTTACCCACACCCCGGGTACCGGTAAACAGGTAGGCATGGTGGAGACGATCCTGATCCAGGGCATTAACCAGCGCCTGAAGAACATGGGACTGCCCTACCAGCTCTTTGAAAGAACGGGGTCGCCATTTGCGTGCAAGAACCTGATAGCTCATTGAGTAGCGTCAATACCTGATATGGGAATTAAAGAGTATCTATGCTAACCAAGAAGCCTTGAAATTGCACGATCAAGAAGCGTTAGAGAAGTATTTGAAAGCGAGTTTGGGAGTGAGGAAAATCCGGAGAACCCGGAATAATGGAGGCGAACCCTGCCAGCCACACCCCGGCACATAACGTCACTACTACCGTTGCTCCCTTCCGGGCCTGGCGGGGTTCGTAGCTGATTATTGCGGGGGGACCGGCAAGGTCCACCATAAAGACCGGGGCATCGCGTCCCGATGCAGCGCATTCTGCATAAAACCCGACCTGACGTCAACTGCCAGCGCACATCTGGCCATCATTTTATTCACAATCAGGCCCGGTTTTTTCCGGCAGGTGAGCCCGGAAAAATATTATCATTGATTCACCAGCGCCAACACTCCCAGCACCGCAAACAACAACGCAGCCCCACTGCGAATCCATTGCAGTGGCAGCCTCTCTGCCAAATTCTCACCAAAGAAGACCACGGGTATATTGGCCAGCATCATGCCCAGCGTAGTGCCGGCAATCACCATGATCGTGGCAGAATATTCAGCCGCCAGAAGCACAGTCGCGACCTGGGTCTTATCACCCATTTCGGCCACAAAAAACAGAACCAGTGTCGTTAGAAAAACACCATAACCCGTCGTTGGCCCATCATTGTCATCCAGCTTATCCGGGATCAGGGTCCATACAGCAACAGCAAAAAAAGAAGCGGCAATAAGATATTGAAGAATATCGGGGGAAATCCAGGCGACCACCCAGCTGCCAAACCAGACGGCAACGGCATGGTTCAACAGAGTCGCCAGCAAAATAGCCAGAGAGATCAGCCAGGGAGCGCGAAACCGCAACGCCAGCATCAGCGACAGCAGCTGGGTCTTGTCACCGATTTCAGCGAGAAAAACAACCAGTGCGGAAAGGGAAAGGGTTTCCATAACACGTCCGGGCAGGCGATGAATGATTGGCTTTTGAACCGGATCGGAACCAGTATTGGCCAGACTCTACTGAACCACAGTGTTGAACACAACAGACCGGAGAACACAGAAAACATTGAAAGCCGGTGCTGATATGGAACAAAACCTGCGTTTTACATTTCTTACAAATCAGGAGATAGCCGTCAGACTCTATGCCACTATGGGAGCAAGTAGATATTCTTAGGGTGGACATTAAGCTTACCCCTCCATTTTCAATAGCTTTTGAATGGAACCACGAAGGACACAAAGAGCACGAAGGAAAAGAAAATCTCTTCTTTGTGCTCTTCGTGTTCTTCGTGGTTCCATCTTTAACTTTCCGAAGAGGGGAGTAGACGCTTAATGTCTACCCTAAGAGTAGATATTAAGGGCAACTACGTGTTTTTTTGCCGATGACAGTCTGTGGGTAGTTGATTTAATACCCCGGGCTGTTCAGTTATTACCGTTGACATGTTGTTTATCAGTTCATGGAGGCCCTCCATTTTCTCGCTATTCATTGTGCATGTATGATTATTTTCGGTTTGCTTCCTGGATATTCGCTCAAGCTTTTTATACAGCACTTCGTCATTTCCTTTAATCAATTTTTTAAGATAAGCAATTTCATCCCGATTTTTTTTACATCCAAGAAAGGTAGCACATTGCCTCTCGGATAATCGTTCAAGCTTTTCCTTTAACTCTTTTTTTAACTCTTTGTTGCTTATCAGCAACAGTTTGGTTTCATAGTCGTGCCGGACAATATTGCGTTTCTCCATGGCCAGACCAATGGCTGAGGCTACGCAAAATGAAACAAAACCAATAGGAACAGCATTAGGGAGAGTCGATACCGCATAACATAAAAGTGAGCCAATGTGACCGCAAGAACATGAGGTTATTAATACCTCTTCGTTCAAAAAGTAGTCTTTCAGATGGCAGGACGGCGCACTTGGGCATGATGTAGACTGCATTATTCAATTCCTGTTGACCAGTATGGGAAATAAGTTATTGTTGCCGGGTCAGCTCATAGGAAAACGACTTTCTAAAGAACAAATGCCAAATCAACATTTTAGACTTTCTTTCCAAAAAAAAGTTCAACACGTATCGATTGAAAGGCCTATGATTCCCTGAAACACTTGTTTTTTCCTGACAGCCATTATTTGACAGGTATTGAATAATGTTTACCCCATCAACAATTTCACCACCAACAGCAACTACACTGACAAACCAATTATCGAACGAATGTTCAACAGAGTTTGATGGCAGCAAAACACAAGCAGTCAAGCCAGAAACCCGGGTAAAGTTCAATGAAGGAGTATATACGACAACACCTGAGAAAAAATGCCTTGATGATTATGGAATAACGGTAAATTATGAGGCCGAAGGAAACCAGCTCGGTTTCAGGTACTTTAACTCAATAATCGGCTCCAGAACGGATCAGGAAAAACACAACCGGTTCATGTCTGAATTGCGATCAATCAATGAAGTGGATGTGGATGCACTTAAATGTGTTGCAACAGAAAAGCACGATGGCATTAACACCACCATTAAAGTCGACAGGAATGGCAACGTTTGTTTGTACAAAAGACTGACCAAGGTACATAACAAAAGTGATCCTTTGGCAGGGCTTATCGAGAAAAAATACACTGAAGATATTTTTGCTGTTAATCGCTGGATGAATAAAAATAATATCGATACTGTCTTCCTCCGCTGTGAAATGGTGGGCTTTAATATTCAAAACAGACAGAATTACGGCTTGAGTCATCACTTGATTGCATTTGCCCTGGATATAGAGGGAGAACAACTCCCTTTCGATCAGTTCAGTCAGTTATGGGATAAGGAAATTCGTCCTCCAAATATGCAAAAGGTCAATGTGCTGGCAGAAGGAACATTCAAGGAACTCTGTAATTTCAAGGTTAATCATGTTCCCGGAACATCGGCTGCGATGCTTGCCAGTAAAGTGAAGAACATCGGGATCATGCCTTCAGAACTGACTACGGATATTGAAGGGGTAGTGATTCAGCCGGAGCATGAATTATTGTATGTGCCCACTTTCAGGGATACGGAAGCCAGCAACGCCATTCAGGAAAAAAAGAGAAACAATGAGCCGCTACCCTGCTTTGTTGAGGGGACAGATACCAGACGACGCTTTTGTTATAAACTCCTGGCAGACTGGGTTGTCGGGGAAGCCGGGGCATCGTCTGCTGGCGGAAAAGTTGAAGATCAGGTGAGAAAGAAACTGGCTAACCAGTTACTTGACATTATTGAGCAGAGGGACCTGATTAAAGAACAGGGCATGCTGAATAATCGAAAGGAGTTGAGCCAGAAAATATCAACAGTTTTCGATATGGCAAGGGATGAGTTGGTCAACACGCACCCGGGGAGTGAGGAGATCCTGGCGTGGGGAAAAATGAAAGGATACGTTAACAAAAGGCTGGTTGAACTGATAAAACAGGCCAACCCCCAGCTTTTTCCAGTCAAATCCCCATGACCGGCATGATTGGTCATGAGTATCCGTAATCTGACTGATAGCCAAACGTTTTCTTTAATCGCTCAATATAGTCCTTATCACGGCACAGTGTTTTACCCGGGCTGTCTGAGAGTTTGGCGACGGGAGCCCCATTCAACTCGGTTAATTTCAGAACAATATTGGGCGCATTAAAGCCCATATCGTTGGTGAGATAGGTACCAATCCCAAAGCTGACATTAATTTTACCAGCGAACCATTGGTAAATAGCCAACGCTTTATCAAAGTTCAGCTTATCACTGAACACCAGGCTTTTGCTGCGCGGGTCAATGCCCAGTCGGCGATAATGATCAAGGGCCAATTCCCCCCAGACGAAAGGGTCACCGGAATCATGGCGCATCCCCTGGTAGGCCCTGGCCAGCTCAACATCAAAGTCCTTCAGAAACGCTGCCATGCTGATGGTATCCGTAAGCGCTATGCCAAGCTGACCTTGATACTCATCCAGCCATACCCTTAACGCATCTTTCTGACTGGTCCGCAGACTCTGACCGAGAACCTGATGGGACTGCAGCCACTCATGGGCCATGGTGCCTACCGGTTTCAAGCCAAGGGTTCTTGCCAGATTCAGGTTGCTGGTGCCCACAAAGTTATCTGGTAAGCGGTGCTTCAGGCTTGCCACGACGTGGTAATGCCAGTCCCTTGAAAACCGCCGACGCGTACCAAAATCGACCAGGGTAATACCACTATCGCCCGGAAGCTGGTTCAGCTTCTCATCAAGACGACGCTGGCCTTGAGTAATCACATCATCCTGAGTTCCCTGACCATAAAAGCTATGACCATGAAGCTCACTGACGATTGCCAGCAGGAAAATTTCAAAGTGGGTAATTTCACTCCATAGCCCCTCAATCACCAACGACAGTTGACCACTGGTCTGTTCAATGGCAACCGCATGTGGGTCAAGCCGGAAACCCTCAAGATACTCGATAAAATCATCCGCAATAAATGGCAGAGTAGACAGCCACTCAAGTTCTTCCGAACCCAGGCGCAGCTCTCCAAGAAATTCACACTGCCTTTTCAGTTGCTTTTTTGACAGGGCTAACGGCTGGTCACTCCGGCAATGAAACTCCATGCGAGCCCAGGCATCCGGATAGCGATGCACCATGGACTGCTGCATGGTGTATTTATACAGGTCGGTGTCGAGGAGGGTTGGAATAATCGGGCTATCCATACTTCTTTCCTTCAAAGAGCGTCGGCATCACTGACCGCATCAGCAATGATCAGATCGCTGGCACTCTCTACCAAAATAACTCCGCCGGCATTCAGTTCGGCAATAGCATCAGCCACTGATGATTCAGCCAGGCCACGGGTGGCGGCAAGATTGACATACACCTGAAAGCCAGCCCGCTGCAGTTGCAATGCCGTGGTTTTTACACAGAAATCAAGCGCCAGACCACCAACCAATACGGTGGTAATGCCTTTATTGGTTAAAAATTCGATAACTCCTGTACTCAACCGTTCTACCAGATCATGAAAACAGGCACCATAGGGATGAATATCCATCTCGACCCCCTTCCAGACAAAATAATCATAATCCGTCACGTCGGGAAGCCCACTCACCAGCTCAAACCCCTGTGTGCCGGGGACAGCATGTCGATTCCAGCGCAGATCAACATTTTTATGGCCGGTTACCGGCGTCAACTGCGGATACTCTGCCCCAGCCACCCATACTGCATTGGCCGGATGCGCATCCTTGGAACCCACACGAACACCAGCCAGCCGGGCCTGGCGATTCAACTCAGCAGCGATATTATGACCATCCGGAACCGGTAGCTCATCTGGACACAACGGGGTGAAACAGTTCTGGGCATCCACATCAAAAGCAGCAATGGTCTCCCTCGACCCAATGGCATACATTATTTTCACCGTGACAAAAGGAATCTAGTTCACTAACATAGTGAATCATGTTCCCTAACCTGTCAACCAGAGTATCTGCCATCAGGATTTGTCCATGGGCCCCAAGCCAACCAAGAGCCTTCAGCCGATTAAAAGTCTTCAGCCAATCAAGAGCCTGAACACGGCACTTATCTCTGTCGATCTGGTCGTGTTTCAGCTCAGCGCCAACAACAGCCTCCAGGTACTTGTTCATCAGTTACCGGAAAATAAGCGCCCCCAGCTCCCGGCAGGCAGAATAGAGCCTGAATTTGATCACTGCCTTGAAGATACGGCAAAACGACAACTGAGCCGACTGACGTCAGAACCTGCCACCTATTTCGAGCAGGTCGTCACCATTGGCGATAACCAGAGAGACTCCAGGGGCTGGTCATTAACCGTCGTTTACTACGCACTCCTTCGTCCGGGTAATGAACAGTCATTACAGGCCCAGGCGGCATGGGTTGATGTCGTGAATGATCAACCGGTAACCACATTGGCCTATGATCATAACCAACTGGTTATGGAAGCGCTGGACAGACTGAAAAATAAAATACAGTACAGTGCGCTGCCTGTTTATCTGCTGCCAACAGAGTTCACGTTATCCGATATTCAAAATGTCTTTTCGGTTATTCTTGGCAAAGCCCCACCCATGCGCTCGATCCGCAACCGATTCCTGAATTACAATCTGCTTGAGGATACCGGCAAAAAGCGCTATGGAAGCAACCGGCCCGCTACGCTTTACCAGACCAACCGACAGTCTGAAAACTGGTTATTTGACAGGCTCTATTTAACAACTAAAGTTTGAAAAATCTTCTGGTGAGAATTCATATTACATCCGGATTGTCACATAAACCCCTGCAAATTGATCAGCAAAATTGATCAACAGTTACAAAAGAGCATTAAAAGACAAGTGGCAGGAATAATAATGAAATATTGAATTATCTTTCTATTAATTTACTCAGATAAAGCCTTCCCCAGTGAATGCGCTATCCATTAACAAGTAATTTTAATAGTCCACTTACTCCAAGAGAGCAATTTTCAAAGATGCATGTTAATTCGCTTCTATCTGTTACAGATACCAACAATATCATCATACAACCAACAGCAAATAACCCATTACTGGTAAAACCAGTAGCAATATGGCGGCAGAGAGAAGTTTCCCTGCCAGACCAGCCAACGGAACAAAAAATTCATTATTCACAGGCGCTCAACCCACCTCCTCAAACGGTTTTTTACCCGGTACCGCTACCAGTTGCAGCACCACCACTACCAACGGTATCTGCACAGAGTGACACCTACCCCATTGCTGTTGTGTCAACACGTCGAAGAATTCCTGCTTTCATCCCCGCGCAAGAGCAAGCGCTTTACTTTTGTCGACCAACCTTTTGCGCTCCTCCTCCCCCTTTTAGTCCATTCCAGGCCAGCCTGACACCCTGCTACATCCCCCAACCGGCTTGCTCTGACACTGCAATGCAATTTTTGCCCCGGTTTCCGGCAGGATCAGCAGGAATAGCACCAGCAAAAGCATCTGAAGCCCCGGAAGTCATGGAACTCATTACCCTGAACCGGGGAAGATACTTCACTTCAACCATTGACGACGTTGCCTACCATCAAAGAGCTGGTACCGGCAATATACAGTTGGGGAGTTTTAATCTGAAGGTTGGCCTGCGCTTTCCATTAGATCTAATGGCCCACGATATGATCTCGTCATCAATACAGGGAAAGCTATGTTTCTCATCATGGCAGGCTCTGACCCAATACTTATCCAGACAACCCGCCGGCTGCTTTTATACTAAAGACCAGCAAAGAGAGCCCATCAGCAGAATCCCTATTTTCCTGAAATGTGATGAAATGAAATCATCTTCATCTACTCAGCTGGCAATCTCTCAGGATAGCATTGCCCCATTGGAGGCAGAGCAGGAAATACCGAAAATTCTCGATCACCTGAAATCCCTGAATGAGAAAAGAGTCAATGCCAGAATAGTATTCTTTGACTCCAAACAAATTGGCGGAATAGCTTGCCATAGAGATCCGACAACAGGCTATCTTGCCTATTTTATGTTTAACACACCTACAGTGTATACGTCACTGTCAGTATCCTCGCTCAGGGGGCTGTTTTGCGAACTGGAAGCTACCATACAGCATTCCATGAATGACAGTGAGTTATCAGATTATATTGAATCTTTGGGTGTAGGCAGCTTTATTAGACGAGGCATTCGCAGAAGGGGGAGCATACAGTTATTTTCTCACACTGTCAGTTTTGTATCAGATGATTAGTCCGGGAGACAATAAGACATCACGCTTCTTAATCCAGCTATTTAACAAATTAACCAGGCAAAGTGACTCACAATGAACAACAATCCATACACAACAAACGCCACTGCACAAGGATACTCCAGATACGGTGTGCCAGTACCAGCTCAACTGACTTCTCCTTATCGACAGCCCTCCTTTACAGGAATGCCCCATTGGCAGGGACGGAATATAAGTCACACAGCTCATCTGGCACAGCGACTTCAACTCCCATACTTTCCAGGTCAACAGAGGCAGATGTTCGCCTCTTATTTAAACCCGGGTTTCACCGGTCCTGGCAGCACCAGAATTGCCGATGTGCAACCGCGCATGCGACAAAGGAAAAAGTCGGCACCCGTATATGTCCCAACACCCCATACTTCAGAACATACTCCCAAATCTTCAGCAACAGGCAATCCGAATCGGCCCCACCCCAGAAAATCTGAGCACAGTCCCGACGATGGAAAAAGATGCACTGATAGTTTTTCTCAAACATCATCCGCCAGCGGGATTAATCAATCAGCTGAAAGTGCTGAAACATCGACATCAGACGACACTGGAATGTTACCCGGAGCATTTGCTGGCAGCTCAGTCAATCCTCATTCCAGCCTGCAAAATGATACCCATTTACAAGTGCTCATGGCCGAATTATGGGCAGCCACCCTCAATTATGAAACTACTTTTGGGATACCCCCCTCTAACGCCTTGCTGGCAAGAGCTTTTCATTCATTGTTACAGCAAAACCAAAATTATAAGACACCCTTGCTGCCTACTCCGACCGCTTTCAATCAGCCACCCGTGCACTGGATGCCTGCCAACAGCCAGCAGTGCTTTGATGTAATACAATGTTTAAACCTTTATCGAAACCAACGTGTATATGGCGATGTTATTCATGTTACAGACTATAAATCCGCTGGTCTTGGCAGAGCTCACATCTACCCACTGCACATTAAATTCCGCATTTGGTTCCCTGAGGCGTTTCAAAGACTGCCCAGCCAACAAATCAAGGCAATGAAGGTAGAAGGGAATCTGGCATTTAATCAGAGCGAAGTGGCAGCGTATGTCAAAAAATATTCTGAAGGGGCTTTTTATGACCCACGGCTTCAGAAGGTAAAGCATGCAAAAGAAATCCCCATCTATTTGAAAGCTACCGCCTTGATTGATGAAGCCAATAGAAGAATTACACCTGAATCCCAACAGGTGCTGAATCATATTCAATCACTTCTCGGACAGCCGATTACTGCAGATATCCTAATATTTTTTAACAAGCACCAGGGAGGTATTGCCCGCCATTATGATGAAGCAAGTGGCATCAATACCCGCTTCCTTTTCAGACTGCCTGATCAAGAATTCAAAAGTGTCCCGATAGCAGAATTATCGAATAAATACCGAAAATTGCAGGCAAAAATAAAACCAATCGATGATGAAAAATTAAAAAGCTATGTTTTTGGCTTAGGGGCAGAAGCCTTTATGAGAGACTTTACGATAAGTAAAATAAAGCTGCGCTCCAGCGAAGTTTCTCTCCTTCCGAAAGAGGACTGACAGCAATAAGCCGCCAGCCGTATAAATTGACCTTAACGCTCAATCCGCCATGTTGTACCTTCTCTGCTGTCCTGAAGAATTACTCCCCGGGCAGCAAGCTCATCACGGATACGATCTGCTTCAGCAAAATCACGATGCCTTTTGGCATTGTTGCGTTGCTCAATCATGCTTTCAATCATCGCTTCATCCACATCCGCACCGGATTTCAGAAACACTTCCGGATCCCGCTGCAGAATACCCAGAACCCCACCAAGCTTAACCAGCAGGGCAGCCAGTGGCAGGGCGGCAGATTCGTCCTGACTGCGCACGGTATTAAGGTGACGCACCAGCTCAAACAATACGGCAAGCCCTTCTGCGGTATTGAAGTCATCGTCCATAACCTTGAAGAACCGCTGCTCGAACTCATTATTTTCTGCTGCGGACACCCCTTCCAGGTCAAGCCCTTGTAACGCGGTGTACAGACGCTCAAGACGCACGCACGCCTCTTTCAGGCTATCTTCGGAATAGTTGATCGGGCTGCGGTAGTGGCTGGAGATCATAAAGTAGCGAACCACTTCTTCATCGTACTTATCCAGCACTTCCCGAATGGTAAAGAAGTTACCAAGGCTCTTGGACATCTTCACATTATCGATGCGGATTGCGCCAGAGTGCATCCAGGTATTCACAAACCTGGCGTCGTTACACGCTTCGCTCTGGGCAATCTCATTCTCATGATGAGGGAACTTCAGATCTGAACCGCCACCATGAATATCGAAGGTATCGCCCAGGCAGCATTTACCCATAACAGAGCACTCAATATGCCAGCCCGGACGCCCCTCACCCCAGGGCGATGACCAGCTGGGCTCACCGGGCTTGGCAGCTTTCCACAAAACAAAATCCAGTGGATCTTCTTTTTGCTCTTGCACCTCAATTCGGGCACCCGCTTCAAGCTCTTCAAGCACCTTGCCGGACAGCTTGCCGTAATCCGCAAACTTATGAACGCGGTAATAGACATCCCCGTTACCTGGTGCGTAGGCAAACCCCTTACCGATCAGCTGCTCGATCATTTCCACCATGCCCGGTACAAATTCGGTGGCCCTGGGCTCCTGGTCTGGTGGCAGGTTACCCAATCGCTGGAAGTCTTCCTGCATGGCAGCGATCATACGATCGGTCAGGGCCATAAAATCCTCACCATTTTCGGCCGCCCGGCGAATAATCTTGTCATCCACATCCGTAATATTGCGAACATAGGTCAGATCATAACCACGGGCACGGAGATAACGAGCCACCACATCAAACGCCGTTACCGTACGAGCGTGACCAATATGACAGTAGTCGTAGACCGTCATACCACAGACGTACATGCGCACGTGATTGCCATCCAGTGGGGTAAACGGCTCTTTCTTGCGGGTCAGGCTGTTATAAATCTGCAGCACTTTATCGGTATCCTTTCTTCACTTATTGGCCCAAGTATCTTTCAAACCAATGGTCAGGTTAAACACCGGGTGTTCGGCGCAGTGGTCACGGCGGTCTGCGACAAAGTAACCTTCACGCTCAAACTGGAAGGACTGTTCCGGTGCCGCATTGACCAGCGATGGCTCAACCCATGCCTGAGTCACCTTCAGGGAGTCCGGATTCACATGACTCAGAAAGTCCTCTTCACCACGATCCGGTGCCGGATGGCTGAACAGACGATCATAAATTCTCAATTCAGCCTGTTGGCCGTGAGTCGCCGAAACCCAGTGAATAACGCCACGAGGACGAATACCTTCCGGTGGATCTTCCCCTACCGTACCCGGCACATAAGAGGCATGAACTTCAACAATATTGCCACTCTCATCACGGATCACTGCTTCTGCCTTAATGACATAGGCACTTCTGAGACGAACATAATCACCAATTACCAGGCGCTTGAACTTTTTGCGGGATAAGGTGGTATCTTCGGTGAAGTCTTCCTGATCGATATAGATTTCCCGGGTAAACGGCAGGGTTCTCTGCCCCAGCTCCGGACGATTTGGATGTGCCGCCGCCGCCATCTCCTGCACCTCGCCTTCCGGCAGGTTCTGAATCACCAGCTTCAAAGGCGAGAGTACCGCCATGGCTCGGGCAGCATTGGTGTTCAGGTCATCACGAATGGCATGTTCCAGCATGGACACATCAGCGGTGCCATCGGATCGGCTTACACCCACCATCTCGGAAAAGCGGCGGATGGAAGTCGGGGTATAACCACGACGACGCATACCGGAGATGGTTGGCATTCGGGGATCATCCCAACCATTCACCACACCTTCATCCACCAGCTTCTTCAACTTGCGCTTGGAAGTCACCGTGTAATTCAGGTTGGTACGGGCAAACTCATATTGTCGGGGTCTGGCCGGAACCGGCAGGTTATCCAGGAACCATTCATAGAGAGGACGGTGATCCTGGAACTCCAGGGTGCAGATAGAGTGGGTAATATGCTCAATGGCATCTTCCTGGCCATGGGCAAAGTCATAGCTGGGGTAAATGCACCACTTGTCGCCGGTCTGATGGTGAGGCACCTTGCGAATCCGATAGAGAACCGGGTCCCGCATGTTCATATTGGGGCTCTGCATATCGATTTTGGCCCGCAGGGACGCCTTGCCTTCTTCGTAGTCACCAGCCCGCATTTTGGCAAATTCAGCCAGGTTTTCTTCGACAGACTTGTTTCTGGCCGGGCTCTCCACACCGGGCTTATTGAAATCACCCCGGTTAACGCGCATGGCTTCAGCGTCCTGATGATCCACGTAGGCCTTGCCTTCACGAATAAGGTGCAGAGCCCAATCATAAAACTGGTCAAAATAGCTGGAGGCATAACGAACCTCACCGGACCACTGGAAGCCCAGCCAGCGGATATCTTCCTGAATGGCGTCCACATAGACCTGTTCTTCTTTCTCCGGGTTGGTATCGTCAAAACGGAGGTTGCACTCACCCTGGTACTTTTCTGCCAGACCAAAGTTCAGACATATAGAAGTAGCGTGGCCAACATGAAGAAAACCATTCGGCTCTGGAGGAAAGCGGGTATGAATACGGCTGACCCGGCCTTCTGCCAAGTCTTTTTCAATAATCTGTTCCAGAAAGTTTCTGGCTTTTTCGGTAGCAGTCATTGTCACTGATGCATCTATGAGAGGTTACTGGCGTGGGTTTAGACACCTGCGCCATAATCGGCTGAGACTACCATATCTGCCAATGCTGGAAAATAACTCATTATCCTGCCAGGAGAATTTACCAGGTATAGCGTCACTTTTTACCGACAGATAGCCTTAACAGACAATAATAGATCGTATTGACTATCAGTATTCAGCCCGTGGTTTAACGAATAGGTTTTACACGGGTACGAGAAACACCTAGAATCCCTGGTTTTCCTGACGCTCCCAGAGTCTGTGGACGTTTGTAACAGACGTTATTTAACAACAGTGGTGACCCACATGATGGTCGTATTACACACCAATTTCGGTGATATCAAACTGGACCTGGATGCTGAAAAAGCACCAAAAACCGTTGCCAATTTCATTGAGTATACGAATAGCGGCCATTTTAATGGCACCATTTTCCACCGTGTTATCGATGGTTTTATGATCCAGGGCGGCGGCTTTGAACCTGGCATGGTGCAAAAATCAACCAGGATGCCCATCGACAATGAGGCCGATAACGGCCTGAAGAATGAAACCGGGACGATTGCCATGGCCAGAACCATGGACCCGCACTCGGCATCTGCCCAGTTCTTTATTAATGTCAAAGACAACCACTTCCTTAACCACAGCGGCAAAACCAGTGATGGCTGGGGTTACTGTGTCTTCGGCAAAGTGACTGAAGGCATGGATATCGTCAACAAGATCAAAGGTGTTGAAACCACTTTCCGTGCTGGCCACCAGGATGTTCCGGTAGAAGACGTGGTGATTGAGTCCGCAGAAGTGCTTGAGAACGTGGAAACCGCCTGATGAAGGCGCTGTTTATTTCAGACCTTCACCTGACACCAGAATGCCCGGCGGTTGCCCGGGCGTTCTGCCATTATCTGGCCGATCGCGCCCCGCAGGCTGATGCCCTCTATATTCTGGGTGACTTCTTTGAATACTGGGTCGGGGATGATGCCATGGATGACTTTCAACACGATATTGCCCAGCGACTCAGACAGTATACCAACAGCGGCAGGGCCCTGTACCTGATGCCCGGCAACCGGGATTTCGCCATCGGGAAAACCTTCCTGCAGGCCACCGGCGCACAGTGGCTGAAAGACCCGACACTGATCACGATTAATAACCAGAAAATTCTGCTGATGCACGGTGACTCACTCTGCACTGAAGACAAGCAGTACCAGCGCTACCGAAAAATTATCCGTAATCCCCTGGTGATGGCTTTACTGCGTATGACTCCTTTGTCTTACCGCAAGAATCTGGGCCGC
Source organism: Endozoicomonas acroporae (assembly GCF_002864045.1). Lineage (GTDB taxonomy): Bacteria > Pseudomonadota > Gammaproteobacteria > Pseudomonadales > Endozoicomonadaceae > Endozoicomonas > Endozoicomonas acroporae. The sequence continues at coordinate 23,726 of NZ_PJPV01000049.1, read as the reverse complement.
AAAATCCGGCAAAAAAGCAAAGCGGCCAAAATCGGAAAAGCGCTGGACATTATGGATGTTACGCGATCCGAAGTTGTTGAGGCGATGGAAAGGTTCGAAGTAGATACCTTGATCCACGGCCATACGCACCGCCCGGACATCCATGAAGTCGCCTTAAAACATGGGACCGGCAAACGCTATGTATTGGGTGACTGGACGAATAAGGGCTGGGAGATTGAGCTGGACAGCAATGGCATAACGCTGGATGCTTTCCCGATAATACATCCATGATCTGCGAGTAAAAATGTTACTGCGCCCGATGCCCTGGAATCGGCATGAAAACAATAATTTTTTTCAAAAATTGAACAAATGCCCCTCTGATATTGTCAGAAGAAATAATCTTACATAAATTAAGAGGATTTGATCATGTTTTCCAGTCACATCACCAATACTCCTGCGACAAGACAGCCAGGTAATTCCCAAGAGCCCTGGTCCTTAGAATCAACGGCTGCCAAGGCAGTTAAGTTCGTTGCGTATAGTACTTTGGCGTATAGTTTTGGTTGCTTGACTGCCTTGGCGACCGATAGTGTTCAATCATACTTCAACCAACCTGCCGCAGATTTTTTAGACCAACACTACTTTGCTAACGATACCCGTCAATGGATCAATTATCAGCAACTACGTGGCGAACATCAAAATCTGTCTTTCTTTGCCCAGGCAGTGATTTCAGGAACCATCACATTGGCTGCCCACGTGTTTATGAACAAAATTTTTCCCACTCAAACGTCAGCCCCACCGACCCCCTCTAACACTGAAAACCAGCCTGCACAGAGTCAATCCGCTGCAGGACTTATCATCGCAAATAAACGCTCAGGTATAGTCTGACGAAAAATCAGGTACCACTGTGACATCGGATGTCACTTATTTTGACTTATCGATGACACCCCAAGGTTTCCGACTAAAACTGCTGGTCACCTTAAATTGCTGCAGATATTGAACAACATCCAGATGCCCCATTTTCTCAGCAATGGAAAGTACATCTGTATTGTTAGCAGGGTTTGAGTAGCGAATGTCGGCACCCTGTTGATGCAGGTACATAACGGTATCCAGATGACCATAATCTGATGCAGTCCAGATCGCGCTGCCAAAGTTCCGGCTTTCCACATTAACGTCAGCCCCCAGTTCAACAAGATACTTCACCACATCAATATGCCCACCTTGGCACGCCTTCCAGAGCAGTTCAGAGATGTCAGGCCCGGGCGCAGTACTGAAATGGGTCTCGAATGCGCCGAGCAGGTACTTTACCGCGTTCAGGTGGCCTTGACTTGACGCATGAATGAGCGCCGATGAAACGTGTGACGGTTTGATCAGCTGCAGTATTGTGTGCTCTTCAAACAGGTATTCCAGTACGTGGCAGCGACCTCCCAGGGCGACGACAAAAAGCAAAGAATCCGCATCAATTGCTGCGGATTTATGAACCAGATACTTGACCAGCTCAAGGTGCCCCTTCGATGCAGCCTCAACAATAGGCGTATCGAGCCTGACGTTGGCATTAATATCTGCGCCTTTTTCCAGCAGGAGTTTGACCAGTTCAAAGTACCCCTTGGCGCAGGCCTGACACAACGGAGTTTGCTGGCCTGAGCAGTTGGCTTCAATGTCTGCCCCCCTGTCAAGTAGCCACATTACAGCTGCGATTGAGCCACTGCGGGCCGCAGCAGAGATCGGGGAATCGTAACCCGCCCCATTAACGTTGATGGCTGCCCTGTTGGCAATGTAACTCATCATCACCACTTTGCCACCCTCAGCAGCTTGCCGGAACAGAGTGGCGCTGAGGTGGGGAGTGTCAAGATTCAGATTCAGGCGCTCCAGCAGGAACCTCAACAGTTGCACATTACCAGAATGGGCCGCTGCCTCAAGGGGATGCGGGTTTGTCTGGGAGTATGTATTACCGCATCCGGCGTTGATATCCGCCCCCTGATCAAGCAGATATTTGACCATTGGCAGGTTGCCGCTGCGACAGGCAGCCCAGATCAAGGTTTTACTGCCGGTTTCGCCATGGCTATTGTTTGCACCTCGCTCGAGCAGTAACTTGACCTGCTCGAAATGGCCATTGATTGCCGCGACATAAACCGGGGTACGCTGACCGGTACTGTGGTTATCAATGTGCTCGCCGAGATTGAGCAGATACTCGATTAAATTGGTCGATCCCATTCTGGCTGATTGATAAATCAGAGCATCCATGCCCGGGCAACCGACTTGCAACCGGGCACCGTTCTTTTTCAGACACTCCACCACATCCTGATGGCCAGCATGAATGGCCCAGTACAGTGGAGAAATAAAACCTGTGGTACTACCAGCCTGTATGTCTGCATTATATTCCAGCAGAACCTTGACTATCTCCAGATGCCCTGACACGGCGGCCATCACAAGAGGTCCATAGAGAGAGCCCTTTGCGTCAGGGAATGCCCCCTTAGACAGCAGAAGTTTTACCACTTCAAGCTTGCCAGCCCCTACTGCCAGCCAGAGTGGGGTGCACTGAGCACCCATCTTAATAGTCCTGCCCAGACGGGCTATAACATAAGAGGACGTCCCGTGAATGTTGACAGGTTGTTGATCCAATGTTGCAATCTGCTCGGAGAGGTCGCCATTAACATCGGCACCCCGTTGCAGCAATCCTGAAATGGCGAGAATTTTTCCATTCAGGATTCCAGAGACACATTGCCTTTGCCAGTTTTCCGGCAAGGCGCGTGGGTTACGATTCCATGATGGTGCAATGGCTCTTTTCGTCAGGGAAGTGACAGGGTGGTTGTGGGCAGGAGCTTTTGGCAAGGCAGGAAAAACAGAGGCTGACGACTTATCCCTGGCATCAGGGCCAGAGAGCGTCGTACCGGTGAATGTGCTCCGGCTATCAGGACTGGAAACTGCATTATACATGTTGTCATTCCAATTCAGTTTTCGATAACCCAGTTGGACATTTATTTCCCTTTTTTTATCCCCCGGACGTTTATTTAAAAGCAAAGACAGCCAGGAGCCTGTCCGAGAATAGCGCCCGTAGCGAGGATGGCACCAATATTCTCAGACAGGCACACCACTGTGAAAACGGAATAGTTTGTCCGGAGACTCAATGGCATCCTGTTCAATCCCGGCGAATATTGCCACCCGGTCAACCACTGACCCACCATTAATGGCCTCTGCCAGTGCCAGATAGTCCTGAAAATGTCGACTTTCAGACTTCAATAATGACCGATAAAACTTCTTCAATTCATCGTCCAGCCATGGCGAGAGTGCCGCAAAACGCTCACAGGAACGGGCTTCAATAAACGCTCCCATCACCAGGGTATCGACCAGTCTGAATGGTTCAAACGTTCTGATGGCAGCACTTAACTGCCCCGCATAGCGACCGGCTTCCAGGTAAACATAGGGAATATCCCTGCGAGTCATAATGGCCAGAACCTGCTCGTAGTGCCGCAACTCTTCACGGGCCAGTCTGGACATTTTGTTCAGCAGGCTTAGCTGATCTTCTATTCTGAGTTGCAGCCCACCTTTCTGCTGTTCACAGCGGCCGTTACCCCGGCCGAACGTCCCGGTGCGATAACGGCTCATTATCGCCATCGCTGATTGAGCGGCCTTCAGTTCATTATTGGCATGATCAACCAGAATCACCGCAAGATTCTCTGGTTTGCGCGCTTCCTCAATCCACGCCTCAGGGCTCGGACAGGGTAAGAATTCAAGAATGGGCGAAATATCGGTCATAACTGGCTCACCTGGCTGAGCCAGCATGGTAACACGAGCGGCACAAGAGCGTTAAAGAGAGGCATCCATATCTTTCTTTTTCTTATGAAGCAGAAGATCGAGCAGACCCATAAAGAACGCTGAGGCGACAAAAGTCAGATGCATCAGCACCGCCCACATCAACTTTTTAATCCTCCTTTGAGCACCTGTGACATTTTGTTAATGCATTTTTTTGGAGATAAGACCCGCATACTCCTAACTGCACAACACTTTATTGACCCAGATCATAAAAACATCAGTTAAGCTCATGCATGATGGAACTATAACAAACAGAATAATCAGCAAGAGAGGAAAAACCATGCGTGGAATTACCAAGGTTCTGGTCGTTGTTGATACCAGAAAGGAACAGCAGCTTGCCCTTGAACGGGCCAGCCAGATCTGCCGGGTAACCGGTGCTGCCCTGCATATTCTTGCGCCAAACCCCAGGGCCGATGGTGAATCAATGGTTCGCCTGGAAGCACTGGCTGAGCCACTGATGGCTGAGGGTCAGGAGGTTTATCTGCATGAAACATGGAATGGCTCTGTTATTGAAACCATTATCCATGTGCGTCAGATGGAACGCTGCCACCTGGTAGTCAAAGATGCCAAGTTAATCACCGCCCTCAAGAAAGCCTTTTCTACGCCTGAAGACTGGAGCCTCCTCCGCCGCTGCCGGGTTCCTGTACTGCTGGTGCAGGATAATAGTGACTGGACTAAAGGCAAAATCCTCGCGGCCATTAACGCCGACCCGAGAGACCATTATCACAGCATTCTTAACCAGGCGATCCTGCAATACGCGACGGACATCGCCAGTGAGTTCTCATCAGAGCTGCATCTGGCTACCGCTTACCCGACAACGATGCTGGCGATTCAGGATCACGGTGATGGACGGACTGACAAGGACTACTACGAAAAGCATTGTCAGGAATATGCCCGGGAGTTCAATCTCAATGAAGACTATTTCCATATTGAACCCGGTCCAACCGAGACCATGATCCCCGCGCTGCTGCAAGACATTGATGCCAAACTGCTGATTCTTGGCACTCACGCAAGAACCGGTATCAGCGCCCTGGCTATTGGCAATACCGCCGAACAGCTGATCTCCGAGGTCAAAACCGATATTCTGGTACTGCAGCCAAAACATCACATGATCCCACTGGAGCGCGAACTGGGGAAATAAGCCGACACAATAGCTGCCAGTACCCACCTGGCAGCCACCTCAAAATAATTCAGTCACGAAACCGGATAAAGCGCCTAAAAACTTCTATATTGTTCTAGAGCCTGCCGGACTTAAGACTGTCCTACTGCGGTTGCGATAAATTGGTCTAAAAATTCCTGCTTCTTCGTCAAATAGCCCCGCTATTCTCCTCAGAAGCAGAAATTTTTATCCTCAATTTCTCGCAATCCTCGCTACGGACGCTTAAGTCCGACAGGCTCCTGGTTTTCTCCCATCATCTGTTTTTCCAGCAAGAGATACACGTCAGGCTGATTGTGTTTCACCACCTGCCCAGGTTTTTCCCTGAGCCAAGCGAAGCCAGAGGCGGATCACCCATCTTCTGGTATTTTCTTTCCACATAACTGGTAATTCCCTGAGACTGGATATGAACAAGAAAGAACTGGTTGAGCAAGTCGCTGAACAAGCTAACCTGTCCCGAAGCAAGGCCGAGCTTGTTGTCAATGCCTTTATCAGCAACACACAGGAGACACTGGCAAGCGGCGATATCGTTCAACTTATTGGTTTTGGCACATTTTCGGTAGCAGATCGGGCGGCCAGGAAGGGGCGCAATCCACAAACCGGTGAAGAAATTCATATCCCCGCCTGCAAACTTCCTCAGTTCAAGCCGGGCAATAAGTTCCGGGAAATGATCAAATAGATCACTGCATTCTGAAACTGTTCCGCAAAAAGCGAAAAAGCGCCGGTAAGGCGCTTTTGTCTGAGCGTATTTTGTTACTTTATGCCATTGCTCTCATCACATTAAGAATGGCTCTTTTCTTCATCAGGTTCATTCGATGTAATTGACCGATAATCTCCCCATCCACTTCCGAGTCACTGATGACCTCATCAGAGCTGACCAGGTACTGGTTTCCACGCCCGGTGGCCAGCCACTCGAAAGACACCTCAAGAATTTCAGCCATTTTTCGCAGATTCTCGAGACTGGGACTGCTCATACTGGTTTCCCACTGGGCCAGTGCACTTCTGGATACACCAATCAAATCCGCCAGGGCCTGCTGCGAAAATTTCTTGTCTTTACGGGAGCATAAAATCCTTGTTGTCAGGTTCATCCTTGCACACTCACGACAGGTTCAGAAAGATATCCATGCCAGCAATACACACAGATACCCCGACATAATTATTTCACTATGTCATTCGGCCATTTCCTGAAAAGCGTTAGATTCAGCTGATGAAGGGAAAATACAGGAAGGAAAGCAGGCCACGGTCAGACCGTGGCCCAAAAAACATTACAGAGACAGCATCAGACCAGCGATGGTTGCACTCATAAGATTAGACAGAGTACCAGCAGCCACTGCCTTGATACCCATGCGGGCAATATCCTGACGACGGTGTGGTGCCATAACGCCCAGACCACCCAGGAGAATGGCAATAGAAGACAGGTTGGCAAAACCACACAGAGCAAAGGTGATGATGATCTGCGTACGCTGTGACAGCACTTCAACACCAGCCGCCGCAGCCGCTTCAGGGTTCAGGTAATTAACAAAATCCATGTAGGCAACGAATTCGTTCACCACCAGCTTCTGGCCAATGAAACTGCCCGCTGTCACGATTTCATGCATTGGCACACCAATCAGGAAGGCCAGCGGACTGAACAGGTAGCCCAGAATGATTTCAAGGCTCAGGTCAGGGTAGTCAAAGAAGCCACCAATCCAGCCCATGATACCGTTAACCATGGCGATCAGGGCAATGAAAGCGAGCAGCATGGCACCAACGTTAGCGGCCAGCTTCATACCGGAAGAGGCACCAGAAGCGGCTGCGTCTATTACGTTGGCAGGCTTTTCATTGTCATCCTCGTCATCAACCAGCTCAGAATTATCCGGAGTATCGGTTTCCGGCTTGATCATCTTGGCCATCAGCAGACCACCAGGTGCCGCCATGAAGCTTGCTGCGATCAGGTACTTAAGCTCGACCCCCATACCTGCATAGCCGGCCAGAACAGAGCCTGCAACAGAAGCCAGACCTCCTACCATGATGGCAAACAGCTCAGAATTAGTCATACGACCAATATAGGGTCTTACCACGAGAGGAGCTTCCGTTTGGCCAACGAAGATGTTTGCCGTTGCCGACAGAGACTCTGTACGACTGGTACCCAATACTTTCTGTAACGCACCGCCCAGGAAGGTAACCACCTTCTGCATAACACCCAGATAGTAAAGAACCGCAACCAGAGAGGAGAAGAAAATGATAATCGGCAGTACATTGATGGCAAAAATAAAGCCGACCTTGAAGTTACCCAGGTCACCAAACAGGAAACCAATACCCTGATTGGCGTAACTGATAACATTACTTACCGCGTTGGAGACACCACCAAGAATTTCCTGGCCCAGCGGAACATAAAGAACCAACGCTCCCAGCCCGGCCTGAATAGCAAAGGCACCACCCACCGTTCGCAGGTTGATCGCTTTTCGGTTATCGGACAGTAAAAAAGCAAGTGCCAGAAGGCTGGCAATACCCACCAGACTCATAAGTATTTGCATGGGAACAGGTTACCTCAGATGGATGATCACTGCCGACCGGGTTACCCGGCCAGAACTTCAGATAAATCGGAAAGATTGTATAACCTGATTTACAAAAACAGAACCATTATCTGACACAACTGTTCAAAATTAGAACAGATTCTGAGCAAAACATTGAGTCATATCAACAGAAGAAAAATAAACTGAACGATAATCGGCATCTATCTATTGAATAATAAAATTGATCATGCATGCAAAGAAATAGCAGCCAATAACCATCTAATCTGCTGACTCATACAGCTGAATAATGCTTGAAAAGTCCTGGTGACTGCCGGAGCGAATTGCATGCATTTTATACAGATTGTCAGCCAGTGATGCCATGGGCGTTGCGGTATGGCTGCTGGCAGCCGTATTCAGAGCCAAACCAAGATCCTTGGCCATCAGTGCCACCATAAAACCGCCCTGATAACCATTACTGGCTGGAGTCTGGGGCATGACGCCCGGCACCGGGTTGTACTTGTCCAGTACCCAGTTCCCACCTGAACTGTTCTTCATGATTTCTGAAAGTACTGCCGGATCAAGGCCATTATCGATACCCAGTTTAAGAGCTTCCGATGTGCCTGTCATAACAATAGCCAGCAGCATATTGTTGCAGATCTTGGCCAGCTGCCCCGCACCCGTATCGCCAGCGTGAAAAACAGTCTGCCCCATTACCTCAAGATAGGGTCTGGCCTGCTCTACGGTCTCGGCACTGCCTCCCACCATAAACGTCAGTGTTCCAGCTGCAGCACCGGCGGTACCACCGGACACCGGTGCATCAACAAAGTCGATACCCTGCTCTTTTGCCTGCTGCCCGACTTTTCTGGCAACTTCAGCTTCTATAGTGCTGCAATCAATCACCAGACAACGCCTCCCCATCGTTTTGAAGAGTCCATCATCTCCCAGGTAAAGTGATTCGACCTGTTTGCCAGCCGGTAACATACTGATCACCACACTGGCACCCTGTGCAGCCTCAGTCACGGATTCGGCCTTTGAGCCTCCGGCTTGTTCCAATTGCTCGAGTGCCTCTGGAACCAGATCATAACCACAGACATCATGCCCGGCTTGCACCAGGTTCTGAGCCATGGGACCACCCATATTGCCAAGGCCGATAAACGCAATTTTTGTCATTAATATCATCCTTCTTCAAAATAGCCGAATCAGTCGTAATGCCACTCAGGTTTGCGCTTCTCAAGAAACGCACTGACGCCTTCCTGCTGATTCCTGCCATTGAACAACGCCAGGAACTGCTCTCTTTCCTCTGGCAAGGCATCTCTGGAAAATCCGGAACGTCCCATCTGGATCAGCTTTTTACAGGCCCTCAAGGCATCCGGACTCTGGTTTCCGGCATTGGCCGCAAGCAATTTCGCCCGTTTAAGACTCTCACCACTGTCCACCATTTCCTCTACCAGTCCAATGGCCAATGCTTTTTCTGCGGTCACTTTCTCGCCGCAGAGAATCATGCGCTTGGCCCAGGCTTCGCCCACCAGCAGGGTAAGGTTCTGAGTTCCGCCGGCACAGGGTAATAACCCCACCGACGCTTCTGGCAGGGCCATAATGGCACCCCGTTCAGCGATGCGCAGGTCACAGGCCAGTGCCACTTCCAGCCCACCACCCATGGCATAACCGTTGATGGCCGCAATGCTGAGCCCCGAAAAGTTACTGAGGGCTTCAAAAGCCCTACCAAAGCTTTCAGCAAATGGACGAGCTTCCTCCGGGGTCAGGTTATCAAAGCGCTTTAAATCAGCGCCTGCACTGAAGAATTTCTCCGAAGCCGACGTGATCACCAGGGCAATCACATCAGACTTGCGGTTCAACTGGTGAATAATCTGCTCCAGCTCATTCAGACTTTCTGGCGTCCAGGTATTTGCCGGTGGATTGTCCAGGGTGAGAATGGCGGTACGTTCTTCACAGGTGAGACGTAACTTTTCAGACATAATCACTGTAACTCCATACCGGTATGAGAAATGCGCTCGGAAAGTAAACGACGGGCGACAATCAAACGCATAATTTCATTGGTTCCCTCCAGAATCTGGTGGACCCGGGTATCCCGCACATGTCGCTCCAGGGGGTACTCCCTGATATAACCATAACCGCCATGAATCTGCAGGGCTTCGTTACAGACCCGAAACCCGATATCCGTAGCAAAACGTTTAGCCATGGCACAGTATGCCGTTGCTTCCGGATCCTGATGGTCCAGCTTGAAGGCCGCCAGTCGAACCATCTGCCGGGCAGCCACCAGCTCGGTATTCATATCCGCCAGTTTGAACTGCAAGGCCTGGAAACCGGCCAGTTCGCGACCAAACTGCTTACGCTCTTTCATATAGGCTCGTGCCGTGTTCAGTGCCTGCTGCGCTGTACCTACGGAACAAGTGGCGATATTGATCCGACCACCATCCAGGCCCTTCATCGCAAAAGAGAAACCCTGGCCTTCCGCTCCCAGCAGGTGGTCTGCGGGTATACGAACATTGTCAAATGAAATCAGTCGGGTTGGCTGGGCATTCCAGCCCATCTTTTCCTCCTTCTTGCCGTACTGGATACCTGCCAGATTGGCGGGAACGGCAAAGGCCGAAATGCCTTTCGGACCATCTTCGCCGGTTCTTGCCATCACCAGCAGCAGATCGGTACTGCCAGCCCCGGAAATAAACATTTTCGAGCCATTGAGCACATACTCATCGCCATCCCGCCCGGCGCTGGTTATCAACGATGCGGCATCACTGCCCGCTCCGGGCTCGGTAAGGCAATAGGACGACAACTTGCTGCCACTGACCAGCCCTTCCCCCCAATCTGACTTTACCCGATCCGTAGCAAACTCACTGATCATCCAGGTAACCATATTATGAATGGTGATATAGGCGGTGGTAGCCGTACATCCCATGGCCAGCTGTTCAAAAACAAGATGGGAATCCAGCCTGGACAGGCCCAGCCCTCCCATGGACTCATGGGTATACAGGGCACAGAACCCGAGATCTCCCGCTGCCCTGATCACATCAACCGGGAAATGACAATCAAGATCCCACTGCGCTGCATGGGGGGCCAATTCGGCATCGGCAAATTGTCGGGCCAGATCACGAAAAGCGACCTGCTGTTCAGAAAGGTGATAATCCATATAAAAATGCCGCCTCTTGTTTTTTGTTATTTGTGAGGCCTGGGGCATGCGGCATTTTTATTAGTGGTTAGTGCATGCTCGCCAGGTTGGTGCACACGAAAAGTATCGGTAAGTTTTTTTTATAACATCTCAACCGCGATGGCGGTAGCTTCTCCTCCACCAATGCAGAGTGAAGCAATACCTTTGGTGCCGCCGGTCTTTTTCAGGGCATGCAACAGCGTTACCAGAATGCGGGCACCGCTGGCACCCAGGGGATGACCAAGTGCACAGGCACCACCATGAATATTGACCTTATCATGATCCAGGCGCAGTTCACGGATGGCCATCATGGCCACTACGGCAAACGCCTCATTCACTTCAAACAGGTCTACCTCGCTGGCCTGCCAGTTAATTTTTTCCAGTAGCTTACGGATGCAGTCTACCGGAGCAATGGTAAATTCTTCAGGCTTCTGAGCATGGCTTTGGTAGCCAGTAATTCTTGCCAGAGGTTGTAAGCCCTGTGCTGTTGCATCACTTTCACGCATTAACACGAGCGCCGCTGCACCATCGGAAATAGAGCTGGAGTTTGCCGCTGTCACCGTGCCGTCTTTGCTAAAGGCCGGACGTAACTGACGGATTTTCTCCGGCCTGGCTTTGCCCGGCTGCTCATCAATATCAACCAGCCCTTTACGGGTTTCAACCGGCACAATTTCTTCAGCAAACGCTCCAGAACTGATCGCCTTGCTGGCCCGCTCCAGAGATGCAAGGGCATAGTCGTCCATAGCCTCGCGGCCCAGGCCAAAGCGATCAGCGGTTGCCTGGGCAAAGACCCCCATGGCCACGCCCTGGTAAGCATCCTCCAGACCATCGGTGAACATATGATCCTTGACCTGGCCGTGACCCAGTCGCATCCCTCCCCTGGCTTTATCCAGCAGGTAAGGGGCATTGGTCATACTTTCCATACCACCGGCCACCAGCAGATCGGCTTCACCGGTTTTCAGCTGGGTTGCTCCCAGCATCACCGTTTTCATACCGGAACCGCAGATTTTGTTCACTGTCGTGGCTGGGACATGGTCGGGAATACCGGCATGCAGCGCCGACTGACGGGCAGGCCCCTGGCCGGTACCCGCTGGCAATACACAGCCCATCAGTACTTCTGATACATCCTCTGGAGCGACACCTGCCCGCTCCAGTGCTGACTGGATCGCAATAGTACCCAGGTCAACCGCTGTCATAGACGACAGGTTACCCTGAAATCCACCCATTGGGGTACGGGCAGCGGAAACAATAACAATGTTTTCCTGTAACGGGTTAGGTGCAGAAGACATAGTGAAACTCGCTTTTTCTGTCATTTATTCTTTCTGATTTGCAGGACAGTAGTCACTGTTTTTACTGTCTCTTTGCATCATAGCTTTATTGATAGCAGAAAACGACATCAGGGCAAAACTGAAACAGGCAATCCTTTACCCGCTATTGATAGTCAGAGACGATGATGACTCCAGCCAGCAAACAGATGGCATGAAATAACTGCTCAAACGCACAACTCATTAAAAAAATAAGATAGTCATTTACCCCTACTCTCACGTAGAATATCGAAACTTCTGCACTCTAATACAGGGGGCAGACTGTAGAAGTCTTATTGATATACAGAGTCGATCTCTGACTGACGGAATCACCGGATGAAAAGCAGTATCCGACTGAGAGCACTGGAAAAGAAAGACCTGCGGTTTGTGCACTCTCTTAATAATAACCGCAGCATTATGTCCTACTGGTTTGAAGAGCCCTATGAGTCTTTCGATGAACTGGAAGACCTTTATGGCAAGCATATCCATGACAATACCGAACGCCGTTTTGTTGCTGAGCTTACGGCCACTGAAAATAACGAAGCAGAATCCATCGGCCTGGTAGAGCTGATCGAAATGGACTATGTGCATCGCAAGGCAGAATTCCAGATCATTATTGCGCCAGGGCATCAGGGGAAAGGTCATGCCCGTGTCTTGATCAAATCGGCCCTGGACTACGCCTTTACCATACTCAACCTGAACAAAGTGTATCTGGTAGTGGCCGTTGACAATGAGAAAGCCATTCACCTTTATCAACAAACCGGCTTTATTGAAGAAGGTCGAATGATTCAGGAATATTTCACCAATGGCCAATACTGTGACGTATTAAGAATGTACATTCTGCAGAGGGACTATCTGGACAAAACACGACCCCTGACCCTTTGATAGATGCGGCTGGTTTTTAACAACGCACACGCCGGAGCTTTCCGGCGTAGTCTGAAGCAGTGGCCCCCTTGACGGACATCCCCATATAACTTTGATATCCCGTATTCTCAAGCAGCGGCATCCCTGCCTTTCTGATCGACCTGTCAGATATCAATTACCTCAAAAGGCACCTGGGGATTCACATCAGCATCATAATCCACACCCTCAACACCGAAACCAAACAACTTCAGAAACTCCTCTTTATAGAGGGTGTAATCGGTCAGCTCAGCCAGATTGTCATTGGTAAGCTGAGGCCAGATCTCCTGGCAATGCTTCTGAATATCTTCCCTGAGCTCCAGGTCATCAAGGCGAAGACGGTTGCTGTCATCCACTGCCGGAGCCGCACCATCACCACGGTAAAGACGCTCACGGAACATACGGTTGATTTGTTCGATACACCCTTCGTGTACGCCCTCTTCCCGCATTTTCTTGAAAACCATGGAGATATAAAGAGGCATAACAGGAATCGCCGAACTGGCCTGAGTAACCACACTCTTCAGTACCGCGATATTGGCTGAACCATGGATTGATTTCATCGAATCATCGATGGCATGGGCTGTACGGTCCAGGTCTTTCTTGGCTTCACCCAGGGCTCCATCCCAATAGATCGGCCAGGTCAGTTCCGTACCAATATAGCTGTAGGCCACTGTCTTGCAGCCTTCTGCCAGAACGCCCGCGGCAGACAGCGCGTTCATCCACAGTGCCCAGTCCTGCCCTCCCATGACCGTGACCGTTGCTGCCACCTCCGCGTCAGTGGCCGGTTCCACCGTCGCTTCAAACAGTGCATCTTTGTTGGTATCCACTGCGGTAGCGCGATATGGCTCACCCATCGGCTTCAGTACCGAGCGAATCACCTCGCCAGTATCCGGCAGTTTTCGCACGGGTGATGCCAGCGAATAAACAACCATATCCACCTGGCCAAGATCCTGCCTGATCAACTCAATGGTCTTTTCTTTTGCTGCGTGGCTGAAGGCATCGCCATTCAGGCTTTTAGCATAGAGGCCAGCTTCGTGGGCCAGCTGATCGAAGGCCGCAGAATTGTGCCAGCCCGCTGTTCCAGGCTTGCTTTCAGTGGCCGGCTTTTCAAAGAACACACCAATGGTGGCCGCACCGGAACCAAAAGCTGCGGTGATCCGGGAAGCCAGTCCATAACCACTGGAAGCACCGATCACCAGCACTTTTTTGGGGCCATTGGCTACGGGACCCAGTGACCGGGTGTAAGCAATCTGCTCCTTCACATTGGCTTCACAACCTACCGGGTGAGTGGTTGTGCAGATAAATCCACGAATCCTTGGTTTAATGATCATCGTTGTCCCCAACAAGTGAAATCCGCTTCGAAAACCAGGGGCTTAGTACTAGGAGGCTGTCCGAGAATAGACTACCCTACTGCGGTGACAGCAAATTGGTCTAAAAATTCCGTATTGTTCGGCAAATAGCCCCGCTATTCACCTCACAAAACGGAATTTTTATCCTCAATTTTCTGCCATCCTCGCTACGGGCGCTATTCTCGGACAGCCTCCTAGTCATGACCCCGTCTGTATGAATAACCCGGTAGCTTATCCAAAAGCCACAGCCCGGGAAAGAGATGGCGCGTATAAGTCGGTAGAGTTATGGATCGGTTTGTTAGGATTTGTAAAGAGCAGGCGAGGTGAGCGGTTATTGATAACGCCGATACAACAGGACTTTTAGTAAAAAGGAATAACGTCCTGTGTGGCGTCTGGAAATAATACTAAAGTACCTTTTACTGCCTTTATGAACTTCTCTTCTTAACAGCCGATAGGTGGATTGTCAGTCATAGGTCATGGAGACTCCTGTGATACCTCCAGGTTACCCTTCAGAGAATCAGCCCCCGGTCGAGGTTAAAAAAGACTTTGCCAAGGCACCTCCGGTTGCGCCGCAAACACTCAGCTCTATGGTCTCTGAACCTGTTGCCCGCTTTACCAGCCTTGAACAACGCACTATCGGTCAAGTGGTCACTGATAACTGTCTGACCAAACCAGCGACAAGGCCGGAACAGTTAACCTCTGCAGGTTTCTCTGACCCACCCGATACAGCAGTAAGCAAGCACATAGATCAAACCGTTGTCACATTAATACTCAGTAATGCCTTTAAGGGTGCCTGCCTCAAGCCCCTGCCACCATGGATAGAGGTCGATCCCGATACATTGCATGATACTGCCTGGCTCGATCAATTCCTGAGCAAAGAGGATCAACAATGGGTTGATGTCGTATTAATTCAAAAAGGTAAGGCTTGTCCCCGGGTTAAGGGGCAAACGCCCGGGCTTGATCCCCTGCTGCCAATCGTAGCGGTGGTGAAACCCAGTCGGGCTTATAAAACAATCATTGCCGAGCAGACAAGACACCCGGTTTCGAAACACTGCCATTACCAATGGCTTGATCGGTCCGAACTACAATCCCCAGAGCAGCAGGTGCTCAGTGTCTATCAGGGAAAAAGACCTGCTGCAGTTCTTGAATATCCATCGACCCTGGACCCCGGGATTGGTTCGGCAGAGTTATTTCCCGGTCTGGATACCAGAGTATTGGCCAACCCATTTGGTCAGGGTGTAACCATTATTGTGGAACGCAGAGACGAACCACAGAGCAAGTATTATGCGAACCGCCTGGAGGCCCTGGTAAAAAAAGAGTGGCACCAGGCGGAGGCTGATATAGCCAGAGGGGTTCCCAAAGATCTTGCCCTGCTTCATAGCCACATCAGGAACCTGCACAAGCGTGGCGAACTGGAACTGGTAAAACCTGATTGCCTCAGGCGGGAGATCATCCACGCCCGTGAGCAACTGTCAGCCTATAACCAGTCAGTCAACCCCGGTCAGTTAACACCAAAGCAGCTGGCCTTGAGGAAACAGGCTATTCAAGAACGGGTCACGGAACGCTTCAATCAACCCGCTGCTACCCTGCAACAACTGCGCTGTTTGTCTGACCATAAGCAAGTATCCAGACCATTATCTGAAAAGATGAATACAGGTGCCGGAGAGCTTCCAGCTCACCACATGATCAGTCGCTATGAGCAGCAGTTAACCCGGGAAATACCCACTGGACAGACAGCGGCAGAACAGCAAGCGAAGCAGATTCTAACCCGTAATAAAGCAATCCAGAATGAAATAAGCAAAATAATCGTTCAGCGCCATCATCGTCTGGACAAGTTAAACCTCATTATTTTAAGGCATAAAATCACCGATCTCAGAAATGATCAACTACTGCTGTTTCAGGTATTAGACTCACCGGCATTATCATCTATTGCCGGGAAAATCAGCTGGCAGGCGGCAATGGAGTTCAAGCGGGTTGGCTATGATCTGAACGATGAACTCACCCTTCCCGGCCGATGGACTGACCGACTTCTGGATCCTGACAATCCTCCCCGGGAGCTGGGTAGTGGGAAGGAGAATACGGTGTACCTGTTATCCTATAAAACCGGAAATGACACAGTAAAGCGGGTGTTCAAACCTGAACTGGCCGTTGACATCTCAGGCTGGAGAAAAATCATCTCTCCACAGTTGTACCACGATAGGTATCATCCAAATCTTACGGCCAGAAATCTGGCCACCGGCGAGATTGCCCGCCTGCTGGGCATGAACGTAATGCCCGATATGTCATTTTGCGAACATAACCACCAGATTGGACTGGAGATGGAACTGGCTTCAGGAACATCAGCCAAGACCAGCGTAAGTGTCAGTGCTGTTCCCGGACAAGAGAAAAAGCTGGGCCATCAGGAACTGCTGGATAAGGAAGGCAACTGGGAAATCAGGAGCAAAATATTCAGTGGCCTGGCTGACCTTGAGCTGTTGGATGCCATTTGTGCCCAACCAGACCGACATGATGGAAATTACTTCATAGACTACGAAACTGGCCGGGTCATCGGCATTGATAACGATACCTGTCTTTACCCGTTCAGAGACATCATTGCGCCATCCGCTGACAGTATAAACCCTGAATACCGTAAAGGATGCCGCGTCGGTTATCCCCGGCTGATGACCCGCAAGTCTTATGATCGTTTACAGAAGCTTGATGTAGAATTGTTGTGTGAATCACTGCCAGCCTGCTTCGATCTGAATGTTAAAAACGCTCTGAGGCAGCGAATATTCCTGATTCAGGAACACAGTCAGGCATTATTCTGTGCAGGGCGGATAGTCGATGATTGGGAATCGTGGCGTGACCCTACGACAAACGAATCCGCTATCGGGTTTCTTACCCTGCCAATGCATGACATTGTCAACAAAGAGCGGAAGGCCCTTAAGGAAGAAGAGAGTCGTATCCAGCCTCTTCTCAGTAAACATCAGTCAAATGAACCACTGTCTGATCGGGAAAACAATATTGTCAGCAGCTATTTATGGAGAAATAAACTGCTGAGTAATGATGAAGTGAATCAAAGGTATGCCACCAGCCGAAGCTATTTTTACACGACCATATATTAAGGTAGCCGCCATGAACGACGGGGATCATCTATGAATGCACAAAACCCAATGGTTACCTTCTCACTTGCTGATATTGCCGTGAATTTGGCAGCACTTGGTGTTCCTTTCCCTCCGGTGCCCAAAGCACTCTCTGAGCACTTAATGCCACTCTCAGACTACGCCTTTGGTTCCTGTCTGACGGAAATCCCCCTGTATTACCTTGAAGCCCATCTTGAGCCGTTGCTGAACCAATGGCCGTCTGATTATGTTATGTATGGTTTAAGTGGCCATGGATTTAACTCCAGGGCTGTGCATTACTACCTGGTAACAGACCGGTGCGCCCTGTTTATACAACGTTCTCTGCCTGTACTGTCATCATCTGCATTTCAACCAGGACAGTTCACGCACTTAATGCAGCGGACCACAGAACTCAGCTGCCATCCAGCCCTGGATTCATGCGAGGATCAACTGGTGGTTGTTGACTCCGATATTCTCTATGGCCGAATAGGCAGATACCAGAATGGACAGTTAAACTGGCAGCATGATGTGGACAGCGCTATTGAACATGCCCTGGCCATTCTATAGTTGAAAACCAACTGTATTATTTCCCCCGGGTATCCGATAATTCGACGGAATCCCAAGTCAATCTGGCCTATAGTAAATGCCTTAATCCGTTGCCATAGAAACAAATAACAAGTGATATCCCAGAGGTAGTCATCACAGTGCAGTTACCAACTTCCGGAATTGGCTGCTGGCAGGGAGCAGGGCTGCTCACCACTACCCTGCTGGGCACCAGCGTATTTATTCTTCCCCAGTTAACCATTGAACTGGCAGGCTACGGAGCCCTGTGGGCCTGGGCCCTGCTTACCCTGACCATTATTCCAGTGGCATTGGTGTTTGCCAGTCTGGCCAGCCGGTTCCCCCATGCAGCCGGACCGGCCTATTTTGTGGAAAAGGCCTTTGGCTCTGTCGCCGGAAGAACCATCGGTATCATTTTTCTTTGCGCTGTCCCCCTGGGCGCACCCGCAGCCATCATTATGACCTACCAGTTTATTGATGCTCTGTTTATGGTGCCGGGCTCAATAACCATTGCTGTTCAATTAGCGTGCCTGGTCTTGCTTTATGGTCTGAATTTTCGCGGCATACATATTTCTGCCACCCTTCAGCTGATACTGACTTTTTCTATCATGGTGGTACTGATTCTGATGATGGTGGCCCGGGGTTTAGTTGATGTACCAGCCTCCCCGGAGAAAACTGTCGTTAGCAGCAGCATGATTCTTAAAGCCGCCGGGCTTGCTTTCTGGAGTTTTCTGGGCATGGAAGCCATGTCCCATCTGGCAGGTGACTTTCGAAACCCCGAAAAAGACCTGAAACCGGCCATCATGATCGGCATTACCATCGTTGGCTGTATTTATCTGGCCTGCACATGGTTGATTCTGTCCATACCGGTGACGGCTCCCCTGGCCATGGCGGGTGTTTTTGATCAGCTGTTGGGCGGGCTGGGTTCACCAATCATCGGGACTCTCGGGTTGGCAGGTGGTATTGCCACCGTCAATGTTTACATCGCCAGTCTGATTCGTCTGACACTGAGTTTCAGCCAGGAAGGAGTATTGCCCGCCTGGTTCAGTAAACAGAATCGTTACGGTGTTTCCGAACGCGCCCTGGCAACCGTACTACTCATCATTGCGGCGATTCTGATCTTTACTCACTGTACCGATCAGGATCTGGAAGATCTGGTTTCCTGGGTCAATGGGGTTTTCGTTATTATTTACCTGGCCTCCATGCTGGCAGCTTTCCGGCTGCTGCCTGCTAAATACCACTGGATGAACCTGCTTGGCTGCCTGTTCTGCTTTATGCTTGCCTGGGGCCTCGGGTGGAAAATGGCGTATGCCGCTGGCATGCTGGCGATTGCCTCACCATTGCTATGGTGGCAAAGGCAAAAGCAAAAGTCGGCTTGTATGGATACTGGTATTATCGATCATCACTACAGTGTGGATAAATGCAAATAAGCAGCTAGGCTCTGAGGACGATAATGAGAACTTATTTTTGGCTCAGGAGTCCATGAAATGAATTTTCCTCCTGCTTTTTCACCCTCAGCACAATACTCACCCACCGCTGCATCCGCAAGCGCACAATCATTAACGGACTCGTCGTACTCCAGGGTTTTTCACTCTCTTGAAGAGATGAGCGATCTGGGGTCGGATGTTAAACGTTTTATGGAGATAGCGAAAAAAAATATTCGTGATCGAAATATTGCGGCTTCACCGTTTCTGGTTTCTGAAACAGAAAAGGTAGCCAACGAGTTACTGCGACAACTACAACCCGATGACATAAGTGATAAACCTGACAACCCGGCAGATCACAGTTCACCGGAGAAAATCCATTTGTTCTCTAAAACCACAACCATTGACAGGACGCTGAAGCAGTTGGGCGTCCCCTGTACCAGCAGTCTTGAACTGAGACAACAAGGGTACGATAACGCCACTCAAAGGCTCAATGAACAGATTGCCAGAGATACTAACGGAGTGATTACCAACCTGCTCAACCCTGGCACGCTGAAAGACCCAAAAACAGCTTTCTTGTTAGTAAGCTGGTTATTTCAAAATGTATCGTGGAAACAACCTTTCATGGCAATACCCCAGAGATATCAAACAGACATGACCTGGAACGGTCAGAAGCAGCCGGAGATCGTCTGGATGACAAGCGGCAGGGGGACAACCTTAGTTACTTATAAAAATATTTCAGACTTTGAGTTTACTGCCTTGCCCGTTAAGGAATCCGGGTTGAAAGCTGTTTTTATAATGCCTCCCAAAGCGGCGCAACAAGAACACAGTGACGAAGTCAGCCATATCCTGACAGAAGGCTTGAACTCATTATTTGACGATGAAATTGATCAAGGGAACGTCTCACTGTATTTACCCAAATATCAATTCGATTATGTCTATGAGACAGATTACCCTGAGTTGCTCGGTTCAGGAAAACACAGGACAAACCTTAGCATCAATGAGGCAGGTGCCCATGTTGCGGCTTCATTCCAAATTCTTGGCGGTGGAATACCTAATCTGCTGTACATCAATCGCCCCTTTTATTTTGCCATGATTAAGGATCAGGGGGATCAACGAAGGTTATTGGGTGCCGCCTATATTAAAGAACCATGGGGATAGTGAGTGATCTTAGGGTGGACATTAAGCTTACCCCTCCATTTTCAATGGCTTTTGAATGGAACCACGAAGGACACAAAGAGCACGAAGGAAAAGAAAATCTCTTCTTTGTGCTCTTCGTGTTCTTCGTGGTTCCATCTTTAACTTTCCGAAGAGGGGAGTAGACGCTTAATGTCTACCCTAAGAGTGAGATGGTCAGCCTCCGAGTTAATCCCGATTAAATCAGGAAATTCAGTCCTTGCTGGATCACAAAGTCCGCCGTATCCAGTTGTGCATGCTCAAGCCTGTCCTGCCTTTGTTCCAGCCCATATTCCTGATATATTCTTGGTCCGTTCCACACATCCCTTGTGTAGTTTTGCAGATGCAGCACATTCTCCCTGGCTCCAGTCAGGCCGCTCGCGGTCATAAAGTGGGGAGTGGCAGCAGCATCACCAGCAGCAGTGATCATCACTTGACGGGAGCCTGATTTTTTCTTTATCACATTTCGCCAAACCCGACGTTGCTGTAAATAGAATACCGCCACCGATGAGTCATCAATCATTTCCTGAGTAACACCCAGCGACTGGTCAATACCATAGCTGTGTGCCACTGTTTGAAACCAAGCCTTGGAAAGCGCTTTCTGTACCCTGGCTACGCGCTGATTACGCCAAGCTTTCTGGTCGGCTGCTGATCGTTTATTACCATTTTGATCCAGATCTGGCACCGGTAATGCCGCTAACTTTTTCTTAACCTTCTGGCAGAATTGAGTAAATGCTTCAGGCAGCTCCATCCCGATATAGACCAGGTTTTTATTGTCAAAACACCGGGTCTGCATCACTCTTCCATGGATGGATGACTGCAAGCTGCGAACACCGCTGGACTGCTCATGGGTTTGCTGGCCAAGCAATCTTCGCTCATCTGAACTCAGCCCCTCAATCCTTTCCACCTGAGATATCATCTGCTCCTGGAAAAACTGCTGAAACTGTTGATCAAGTACCACCATCCCGCGAAAATCCGGAAAGGTATCCAGCCGATCATTTTGCAGGGACTGGTCCTTTGGCCCTTCCCAGGAACAGACACCATAGCTTCGGGCAGACGTTACAGCCCTGTCCCGCATATATTTATTACGCAGCTGACTATGTTTACCCCCGGCGCAAATCACTAAATCCACAGGACGGGTTAACGTTGCTTCAGGTTTCTGATAACCGGCAGGCGGCTTTTTCTTGCCGTTGGCAAAGGGAGAGGGATCATTCCCGGGGTGATATTTAGCCTGTACTGTATAGCCTTGTTCACCGGCCTCTACCCTGGTCATTTCATAGGCAGCTAACCGCTCCAATCGGTTTTTCTGCGGGTTATCACGCTGGGAAGTATGATCGTAATTGCGTGCCATCAGGTCAGCCAGTCTATGATTCAGAGCCTCTTCCAACCGGTGAGTGACAATTTCACCTGCCTTTTCTCCCAAACCATCCGCACGAACCATACCCTTTCCAGCCTGCCCATTCTCACCGAACAGGTCGTAGTAATGTTCTCCAAGATAAAACTTCAGCATATCCATCCATTTAGGGTCCAGTCGAACCACTTGCAACCGGTTATATGCAGTGCTCCGTTTCTCAAACACTGAGACATTGGCCCCCTCCTGAAACTGGGTGAAAGCCAACATCAGTCCTGTTGGCCCAGCGCCTTCAATGGCAACATTCGGATGTCTGTTTGCTTTCTTGTTCTGCGCTATGATCCAGTCCAGCTGGGCTAAATCCACTTGTGGTCCTCTTAACTGAGCCAAATCCAGCAGCTTTTTGAACATCTGCTGATTGTGTTCAGAATCAGTACCATAGATATTGGCCTTTCCTATACCTTCTAATAACAGATTTAACTCCCAGCGCCGCCCTTGATTCAGCTGAACATGCAACAATGCCGCCCGACCTTCTGCTATCAGGGCCCGATGTGTTTTGCAACGGGCTTCGAGTTCTTTAAATTCCTGGTCTTGATCCTGATTTTCTGCGGACAAAGTGCGCCTTAAGGACTCATACTGCTGAAAGTCTTGTGTAACCCGGTCCAGATCAAGCGTTCTCAATTCACTGGGTAATCGACTTATTCTGGCCGCTACAGCACAGCCGTCGGCCAACAGATTTTCCTCTAGCCGGTGTATTCGCGAGTAACGAAAAAATAGCCCCTGATAGCTATCTTTAAGCAAGGCCAGATCCTTGGCAGAAACCAACTCCCGGGGATGGCCCTGCACAGATGAACTGCCCAGGCCATTATTAAAAATCAGGTTGAGTGCATCCCGCAAAGGCCGCTGACGCGGGGAGTATGGATAGGTAAATACATTACCGATTCGTTTCGTTAATTGTTGATACTCTTCAAGCGACAGCTTCTCTCGAATGTCATGTAAAACGGACAGGGCGATGGTATCTTTCAGGTCAGTAAAACCAACCGATTGCCGGGTATTACGAAAATGCTTTCCCAGCTTGCTGATAGCTTCGTGAGCTTTATGCTCATCCGGTAACAATTCCGGTGACAGAATAATGAGTTGATAATAGGCTTTCAGCACTTCTCTGCTATCTTCCAAAGTCACCCGGGGTAGGCGAGACAGCAATCCGGAAAGTTCTTTTTTCAGAAATCCAGCGGCTTCACGGATAATTTTACGTTCTTTCGGGTTAATTAGAATTGTATCCTTACTACTGATGATCGTTTTACACTCTGATTCTTTAAGAAAAGGCAGAACGCCATTTTCCACGGCCTGTATGACCTGTTTTTTTAGACTGTCAGGCGCTTTTTCAGTTTGGAGTAACTCCCATAACTGACCACGGAATAAAGCAGCCGCTTCATGATGTTGTCTTCGCTGCTTACGACCCTCTGTCGTGAAAAGTCTTAAAAAACGTTGAAGCAAAGAGGTATTGGATTGAACCACCTTAACTTTTCGATGCCATACTGCACCCTGATGAGCATCGCCAGCGTGTTTCAATTCAAGGGAAATGTTCAGTTCTGCCAGTTGATGATTCTGATGAATTGCTTCAAGCTCTGCCAGCGTGTTTTTGATATAAGCATAGGGTTCATTATTTAGTAACCCTGAGGGGCTGCCGGTATCCATTCCATTTCTCCTTGTAGGTTAAAGACTGTCGGACAGGTCCTGTTTGAATCCTTGGCAGTTAACAATTTACTTTGGTATAAATCACTAACCGATTAGTCAGTTACGGTAACGCCTTGTTCCTGACAAAAGATGGGAGCATTTAAAAGGTGATAAAAAAAAAGAGACCTGATAAGTCGTTAACCAACTACTTATCATCATTTTAATCTCGATTTACCCAAGGAGCCTGTCGGACTTAAGACTGTCCTACTGCGGTTGC
>NZ_PJPV01000048.1 GCF_002864045.1 Endozoicomonas acroporae | reverse complement strand
TGCTATGGATATTGTCGTGTAATCGTCGGGAATAGCTGGATGTCATACCTCCTGCAATTTGAACAAGAAACCTTGAGTTCAACATGTACAAAGTCAAAATAGTCAGCGGCATTGGATTCCTGAATATCGCTTACCTTCTTTTTCTGACAACTTATCAATGGCTTTCAGGTGGCATTGAGGGTTATCGGCGCAATAAAAGAGAGTGAAAAAACGCATCTTGTTCTGATCAAGTGGGACCATAAGGCAAGCCAGTTGCTCCGGTAATTGAGCAAGGCCACATATTTCGCAGGAACCAAACTGCAAGAACTGGAAAGTGTTTGACATAACCTGGCCTGAGACAGAAGGTTGAAAGATTCTGATTGAGTTACCGGCGATCAAATGTTCAATGAGTTGAGTCTATCCGATGTAGCTCAGGATGCATCATCTTCAACAGTGATGTGATAAATTCTACCCTCTCGATCTCGAAGTCACTCACATGTGGAACCGTCGATAGCCAGCAGGAAACTCTGCATTCAAAATCACTGCGGCAAATATGCCTGCTCAATTTTCTCTGCAGAATCGCAGCAAGTGTATGAAGGCGCTGTTGTTGCGCTTGAAGCTGGCCGTCAGGCTCTTCTTCAGCGAATATGGAGATAAACTGCCTGGCCTTATCCAGAGTAAGCAGTGCGCGAACAAGCAAGCCATAAATACGCTCTTTGCCGTTTTTTGGGAAACCAAAAAGAATGGTTCGAGGTAACTCAAACGCTGCCCCTTGATTCAGTTCAACTGTCAGCGGGTTAAGGTTCCCTATGAGGTGTTCCAGCGTATCGTTCAGTAATCGGGTTTCTTCAGCAAACGACAAACACCATAACGGCCTCTCAACGCCAGGAGCGCGAATGGCCAATGGTGCTGCATGTCCATTGATTACTCTGTCGTCAACACTGACCATAAGCTCTGGACCCTGGATGTCTGAACTGCTGTCTTTAGGATGAATATTGTAAGCATTTGGTAGTTGAATCGCCCGGCATCCTGGTATTGGGAAGATGAAGATGTTGTCGTTGGTTCCTAAATCCCTGTCAATGTCAAGTGCTTCATTAAGCGCTTGTATTTCTTTACAGAGTTTTATGGCCGAACCTTCAGTCGAGCAGATAATGTCAATATTTTTGAATGATGCGCAGCGGTTCTGTAAAAAACGCGCGTATGAACCGGTAATCAGAATGGGGGGGGTGTTATAAGACTCATTGATTTTCTGGATCATCTCCAGTGTTCTGAGAGTTAGCACATTTAACTGCGGAACCTGATTGTCTGATAAGGGGAGCGCTCTTCTAACGACAGCAGAAGCCTGATGCTGATAGGTAGAGGCTGCGTATCCTTCAGGATCATCACCCGTATCGACCTGACGGTCAGCCAGCAGATGACCATTTAGATAACGTTTTGTATTGAACAGCGTTATCTCCTCGCTGCCTGCCGGACTCTCCATGAAGTCCTTATATACCTCATCCGGTGTAACCGGCTGGCCGTTCAACGGCAGCCCCCTCAGACAACATTCCGCTTTGAAGCGTGCGATGGCTAATTTGTACTCATTATTTTGATCTGGCTGTCGGTTGAACTCCTGAACGACCTGTTCCGGGGTAACTTGTCGATTGTTATAGGGAATGTTGCGCAGGCAGAGTTTTTGCAGGAAGACGCCACTTCTGAGGGACGTTGTATCATTTCCATAGGCGTTAAGTACCACAGCCGGGGTAATTTGACGTCCTTGTAATGGTTTGTTTTGCCAAAAGGCAACCTCCATACTGATGCGTTCATAGACAGTGGTGGCTGTTCGCCCGCAAAACTCAAGGGTTGAGATTCCCATACCGTTAAAGGTGCTTGCAGATCGGCCAGATATCTCGCCTGAACCGGCCCGTTGGTCAACATAGCCTGCGGACTCTGGGGGGGAGAAGGTTGAGGTAGTTGGCTTCATAATATAACCCTGCACACCTGAACGAAAAACATTCCCTTTGACCGAAAAATGATCATTAAGTTCCATTCATGGGGCCTGCGCTGAGGGGATGTGAGGTGCGTGGCAGTCATAACAATTATTAAGCGTGCATCATCGCCAGCAGCGCCTGGATAAACTCTTTCTTATTGGTCGGACAATCATTAACAGGCTGAGTTGTCGATAGCCAGTTGTTAATCCTGTGCTCAAAATCATTACGGCAAACATGGCTGGTCAATTTCATTTGCAGATTCTCAGTCAGTGCATAAAGCCGTAGTTGTTCTTTTTGCTGCTGATGACTGTGGCAGTCCGGTTTCCCGGGACTGCCTGCACAGTGCAGGGTGATAAACTGCCTGGCTTTATTCAGAGTAAGCAGGCAGCGTAACAGCAAGCCATAAATACGCTCATCGCTGTTTTGAGGGGTATTAAAAAGAATGGTTCGTGGTATTTTAAATACCTCCCCTTTTTGTAGCCTTACGGTGAGTGGATCAAGGCTCTCAGCGAGGTATTCCAGCGTATCGTTCAGTAATCGGGTTTCTTCAGTAAACGACAAACACTGTACAGGTCTCTGAACACCGTGGACCTGAACGGCCAATTGTGCGGCATTTTCATGGCCGACTCTGGCATCAACACTGACCTGAAGTGCCATGGCTTTTATCCCGAAATCATCGTCCTTAAGATGAATATTGAAGCCATTTGGCAGTCTGATCTCCTGGCACCCCGGGACTTCCCAGATGACAGTACTTTTGGGAATGTCTGAATCCCTGTCTGTGTTCAGTGCCCGCAGCTTTTCACAGAGTATTCTGGCTGACTTTTCTGTCGCGCAGATAATGTCAATGTCATTAAATACTGAGCACATATTCTGCAAACAACGTGCGAAAGAACCGGTAATCAGAATGGGGGAATCGGTACAGGAAATATTGATTTCCTGAATAATATCCAGTGCTTTAAGTGTGAGTGCGGTTAACTGCGGAACCTGCTTGTCCGAAAAAACCGGTCCATTTGACCATGGCTGCCGGGTTTGCACTACACCGGCGTTTGTTGCCTGATTGGCTACGCATCCTTGTGCGCTGTTACTCCCCGGAGTAAAAATATTTTCCTTTTGACGCAGTAGATTATCCATTACATCGGCTTCGGATTTGCATTGCTCAAACCAGCAGCCTAAAGCATGTTGCAGTTTGCTGGCTTCAGTAAAACTCTGAAGGCACTCCAGAACCTGATCTTTTTGGATTTGATGTCCATTAACCCCGTGGCTGGTGAGATAGCAGTAGGCCAGGAAGAAGAAATGCAGCCGTGCTTTCTGAAATGAGTGTCTCAGGGTTATGATGGATTGCAATACCTGCTCTGCAGACACGCCCTGTTGATCAATGGACAGTTCATGCTGCATAGCCATGAATTTCAATACACATTGCAGTCGATGTTGCTCATCCCCTTTGACTGATGCGTTGTTCAGGATTTGCCAGGCCTCTTGCAGCAAATCCTGAGCATCGTTGTTTTCATCCCACCACTGAGAGTGTTTCAGCCTTTCAATCAGGTATCTGGTTTGCCTTGCAGATTGATCCCCGGGGATTTGATTAAATGCTTCCAATACGTCCTTGTTACCCAGATAACGGCCATTCAGTTTTTTCGCATTCAATGCCAGCTGAGAATAAAAAATAGCGATTTCCAGCAATCTGCCAATGCGTTCAAAATCCCTGACTACCGCTTCCGCCGTCACCAGCTGGCCATTCAACAGCAAGCCCCTCAGACAACATTCCGCTTTGAAGCGCGCCACCCCCAACTGGCCTTCAGGGCTATCCGGGAAGTCCTTAACCACCGCATCCGGTGTGACTGGCAGGCCTTTCAACGCCAGGCCCCTCAGGCAACATTTTTCCTTAAAGTGTGCTATCCCCAGCTTTCCTTCCGGACTGTCCGGAAAATCCTGCACCACCCTGTGCGTTGTGACCTGCTGGCCATTCAACAGCAGGCCTCTCAGGCAACACAGTTCCTTGAAGTGCGCTATCGCCAGTTTGCCTTCCGGACTGTTCGGGAAATGCCTGACCACCTCATCTGATGTGAGCTGCGTGCCACGCAGAGTAATGCCTCTCAGGTAACATTTCTCCTTAAATCGTGCGATCCCCAGTTTGCCTTCCATACTTTCCGGGAACGCCTTTACCACCGTATCCGGTTTGATTGGCTGACCATTCAATAGCAAGCCCCTCAGGCAGCATTTTTCCTTAAAGTGCGCCAGTTGCAGCGCTGCTCTGACTGCCTTATAGCCCTTGACCACCGTATCCGGTGTCACTGGCTGGCCATTCAACGCCAGGCCCCTGAGACAACATTTTTCCTTAAAGCACGCTATTCCCAGTCTGCCTGTGGTACTATCCGGGAAACCCTCCACCACGGCATCCGGTGTGACCGGCTGGCCATTCAACAGCAGGCCCATCAGGCAACACAGCTCCTGAAAGCGTGCTACCCCCAGTTTGCCTTCCGGACTATCCGGGAAACCCCTGACCACCGCATCCGGTGTGGCCTGCTGGTCCTTCAGTGACATACCCCTGAGGTAGCATTCTTCCCTAAAGCGGCCCAGCTCCAGTGTTGCCCTGGCCGCCTGAAGATCCTTAACCACCGCCTCCGGTGTGACTGGCTGGCCATTCAACGCCATGCCCTTCAGACAACATTCCGCTTTGAAGCGCGCTTTCCCCAGTTTGCCCTCCGGACTATCGGGATACGCCTCAACCACCGTATCCGCTGTGACCTGCTGACCCTTCAATGCCAGGCCCCTCAGGCAACACTGTTCCTTGAAGTGTGCCAGCTCCAGTGTTGCCCTGGCGGCCTGAAAACCCTTAACCACTGCATCCGGTGTGACCGGCTGGCCATTCAATGCCAGGTTCCTGAGACAACATAGTTCCTTAAAGCGTGCCAGCTCCAGAGTGGCCTTGGCTGCCTGAAAATCCCCGGCCACCTCATCGGGTGTGACCTGCCGACCAGCTAATGCCAGGCCCATCACGAAACATTGTTCCTTGAAACGTGCCAGCGGCAGTGGTGCCCTGGCGGCCTGAAAATCCTTAACCACCACATCCTGTTTTACTGGCTGGCCATTCAACATCAAACCTGTCAGGCAACATTGTTCCTTAAAGCGCGCTATTCCCAGTTTGCCATCGAGAGTATCCGGGAAGGCCTTAACCACCGCCTCTGGCGTGACCGGCCGACCATTTAACAACAAGCCTGTCAGGCAACATTCTGCCATAAAGCGTGCCAGCTCCAGTGGTGCCCTGGCGGCCTGATAATCCTTAACCACGGTGTCTGGTATGACCGGCTGGCCATTCAATGGCATACCCTTCAGGCAACATCGTTCTTTAAAGCGCGCCAGCTCCGTTGTTGCCCTGGCTGCCTGATAGTTATTCACCACCTCATCCGATGTTACCCACTGGCCATATAACCTCAGGCCCTTCAGGCAGCATTGTTCCTTAAACCGGGTCAGCTCCAGTGGTGCATTGGCAACCTGATAATCCCTAACCACCACATCCGGAATGACCGGCTGGCCATTCAACATTATGCCTTTCAGGCAACATTGCTCCTTAAAACGGGCCAGCTCCAGTGAGGCGCTGGCCACCTGATAATTCTTAACCACCACCTCCGGTGTGACGTGCTGGCCATGTATCGGCAGGCCTGTCTGCCAACAGAGTTTGGTAAAGCACGCCAACTCAAGTGTTGCGTTAGCTGCCTGATAATCCTTAAGCACCGCCTCCGGTGTGATCAGATGACCATTCAATGTTATGGCTTTCAGGCAGCAATGTTCCTTAAAGCGCGCCAGCCCCAGGGTTGCTCCGGCGGCCTGAAAATCCTTAACCACCGTTTCCGGTGCAACCAGCTGACCATTCAATGTCATGCCTTTCAGGCAGCATTGTTCCTTAAAGTGCGCCAGGTCAAGGAGGACGCCGACTGCCTGAAAATCCTTAACCACCGCCTCCGGCGTGACCGGCTGGCCACGCAACTTCAGGCAATTCAGGCAACATTCCGCTTTGAAGCGTGCTATTGACAGTTTGCTTTCCGGGGTACCCCTGAACCCCTTAATCACATCATCCGGTGTGACCGGCTGGCCATTCAACATTATGCCCTTCACGCAGCACAGTGCCTTAAAGTATGCCAATTCCTGTGTTGCGTTGATTGCCTGATAGCCACTGGCCAGCGCCTCCGGAGTGACGTGACGACCATTCAACAACAGGCCCTTCAGGCAACACATTTCCTTAAAGCGCAACAGTTCCAGTGTTGCGTTGGTCACCTGGTAATCGTGAACCACCGCCTCCGGTGTGACCCGCTGGCCATTTATTGCCAGGTCTCTCAGGCAACATTGTTCTTTAAAACGCGCCAGCTCCAGGGGGGCTTTGAGTGCCTGAAAATTCTTAACCACCGCATCCGTTGAGACTCGATGCCCATTTAGCGTCAGGCCTTTCAGGCAGCATTCCGCCTTGAAGCGTGCTATTGCTAATTTGTGCTTATTATACTGGCCTGGTTGCCGGTTGAATTCCTGAATGACCTGGTCCGGGGTAACTTTTCTATTGCCCTGTAAAATGTTCTGCAAGCAGAGCTTTTGCAGGAAGAAGCCACGTCTCAGAGAAGTCCTGTCATTTCCATAGGCTCTGAGCACTTCAGCCGGGGTGATTTTTCGTCCTTGTAATGGTTTATTATTCCAGAAGTCGTCTTCAAGTTGCTTGCCATGATCCGTGGTGGAGGCTGTATCTCTATTGGACTGCAGTTTTGATACTCTCTGACCGTTAAATGTACTTGTGGAGCGGTTTGGAATTCCACTTGATCCGGCTTGGTGGCTAACCCGGCCAGCAGGCCTCCGATGGGGGTGGCTTGATGGGGATGCTTTCAGAATAAAACCCTGCACACTTGGACTATAAATACCGCCGTTTGACCTCAAAATGATTATTAGGTTCCGCTTCTGACGTTCAGGTAAAGGCGAAATTAAGACCTATTCTTTAAGGAACGTAAACATTTAAGGAGTTATTCGTGGTTCCATTTCGCTATCGTTTTTCGTAACTATTCAGCACCCAGTAAAGGCATATTACTGTAATTCTGAACAGCTCTAAGAAGTGACTGGTATATATCCTTACCCTGTTTTTTGGCAGACGACAAATAGCTCCGAATCCGTGCAAACATAGAACCTCCGTCCGCACTCCT
>NZ_PJPV01000047.1 GCF_002864045.1 Endozoicomonas acroporae | reverse complement strand
TGCTGGTTACATAGCAGTCTGGAATCCGAAAAGAGCCTCTGATTTTTGCTTGCTGAACCTGCTTCCACTGCGGACTTATCAATTTGATTCTTTGAACGGCTTGTTTGAATCGATCAGAAAGAACGACTTCTCTGAATGAGCTTCGAAAACTGGTTGCAGGATCTTTGGGGATGCTTGGGCCAAGGTCGTGTACTTCCCAGCCCATTGTGGCCAGATGGGTCAGCAGGGGGCGTTCAACATCCTTGTACTTGCTTACGATAAACGACTCCAAACTTTTAAATCAACAGTCAGACATGATGATAAAAGTGGGATTCTCATACAAGGAAAAATATCAAGAACCGTGGAAACCAGATGTTAGTGCAATGGGTGATCAGTGGTTTGGAAGAAAGCGGCCTTCCTGTGATGAGTCAGGCCGCGATGTTTGTATCCAGCAGTCTGGATAGGGCAATACTGATATCTCGCTCGCTAAATAGTTTTTCTTTTCTGGCTGCCCACACAGCCCCTGCAGGCCATGATTTTATGGCTTCCATAACCGCCTGAACGGTAGGTTCGCATTGCTCACGATTCAGAAGCCAGTCAACCGTTGTTAACAGTTCCAGGCCATAAGGGGACTCGAAGCCTGAGATAATCCTGGAGGCTTGCTCAAGTGCAGGCAGGTATTCTCTGGCTTCCGATTCGAGGTAAGTTTTCAGCTCTGCCTTTTTGTTTTCGTTAAAGCGGATGACATCAAGGGGCTGGGAATCTGCTATTCGCTTATCACTGCTTAAATAACTACCGTCCAGTGCTTCCAGAACATGTTGTAACCGGTTGGCATAAGGGCCGTAGTTTTGGGCACTGAACTGTAAATTTAGAGGGTTCGTGAGATTTTGTGATTCAATAACCCTTTCAAGAATCCAAGCCAGTTTTTGAATCTCAATCTGGCTGCATTCCATTCCCAGGACCCAGTAACGGCGTATAAGTTCAGCAATCAGAGCCCTTGATGGCGTCAGCTTTTCAACCCCTTTGGCTTTTGCAACATTCTGGTATTTCGCCGTAGGCTCATAAATAAGAATCTCTACGGCATCCAGATCTGACAAGGCGAGCTCTATTTGTTCACGCACTTCAAGCCAGGGGAGGCCACCATTACCAGCGCCCAGCGGAGGAATAGCAATTGAGTTGATTTTCTTCTCAAGAATAATTCGTCTCAGGTCTTGCAGGCCACTGATGACCCACTCCATTTTTGAGGGGTGACGCCAGTGTTTTTTGGTTGGGAAGTTTATAATCCAGCGCGGTCCCATTAATTCGTCATTTTCTGTGACGAACATCTGTCCAATCTGAACATTGTCTGACTTACAGGCTTTGGCGTAATCTCTCATGTTTTGAGGAAAGCGCTCCTTGAACATCAAGGCAATCCCCTTGCCCATGATGCCAACGGTATTCACGGTGTTCACCAAGGCTTCTGCAGGGGCCTCAAGTAGATTGCCGGTTGTGTATTTGATCATTGGAAGTACCATCCTGAACGTACATAAACTGGCAATTCGATGTTCCGTTGTTGCAAATGCTGCTCTATCTCTAATTTTATTTAGTCGGTGTAACAGATGATGCCCAACAAACCTTGTGCGGGCATGTGTCTATATATCAGTGCCTCAGCTTGATAACGTTCGAACTTGGCAGGGTCATCCTGATCTCGCTTGAAATCTCTGTGCTGTAGAATATTCCAGTCTATCTTGTCGAGATCAGACAGGTCGTTATAAAAGTTTGCCCACATATAATAAGCATGGCTATCAGTAAACAGAAATGAAAGCCCTAATTCTTTTATATGGTGCAGGCTGGAAACGAGAATAACCATTTCATCATTGGCCCTTTTGGGCACACTCCATCCGGTATGAATATTCTGCATCATTACGGAAAAAGGGGTGAAGTAAAAAGGCACGTAATCATTTAAAACACCCCCCGGAGGTACAGGAACCTGATGTTCTCCGCGTTTGCTGATCAGTTCTGGATTACCAATATCAACCCAATTCGAAGATCGGATTGTGCTGGTGCCGCAGTGCAGGCCATTTTCCAGAAGCCAGGGAAGGTTGCTCCGGTGAGTAATCCTCCAGATCAGAGCTTTTTCCGGGTTCAGATTCCTGTAAACCATGGCGCTCATTGTGTCACAAACATGTTTGAGTTAACTACAACATCAAGGCTCAGGCCAGATTCCTGGGCGGCTTTTTCTACGGCCTGTTTTGTTTCGTCAGAACCAACAAAGACCATATAGAATCGATTGGGTTCAACAGCTTGTGGTGAAAGGCATTCTGCCATACAAACACGTTTAGAGTGTTCATCATGGTAGTCACGGCGATTCATGGCTTCCCAGTCAATAGTGTTTATGCCTTCCTGATAATCGAGCAACTCAATGTTAGCTGATGCAAGTGGGTGAAAGGGAATGATCTCCCAGTTATTACCAGCAGCTAGTTATCGATGCACTGTAAACAGTACAAACTTTTTGTTGGGGTGATCCTTTTGAACCCTTCCATCAAACGGGTTGCCTGCAAAAAAGTGAAAGGGAACCTTGTGTTCAAGCCCTAAGTTGGCACGACCGGAAAGTATCTCGGAGTCTGCTACATCAGTAAATCGAGTTACCTGACTGCGGGGTAGCAGACCCTGGTCTAAAATTGGAGGTACATTGTCCAAGGGTGTCAGGTGATAAATTAACTTCTGTTCTCTGATGTCAGGCACTAGTGTTGTTCCCCCGAATATTTAGTAGTTTACGCTTAACTGGCCGCAGGTAAATTAATCAGTTCGCCATCAACATCCTGTTCAACTCCATCCACTACTGTTCTGACCCTTTTGTTTTGAAGGAGTGTCAGTAGCTCGTGGATATACTTTTTATCCTCTTTCACGATAATTTTTTTGTCAGAATCATACTCAATAAGCCAATGTGAGGACTCTGGCTTTTCCGCAATAAGGTTGAGTTTGGTTAGCCAAATATCATCATTGTAAAATGGCTTTGCGTAGACTGAGGCCAACTGTCTCATCAGGTGTTTATCTGTTCCGATGGCTCTGGACAGAATCTCGCTGCCACCGTTGGTGAGAGCATTAACTGATGCAAGAGCTTCAATTGCTTCGTTCTTTTTCTGCTCAAGACGCTCACGGTAATTCATAGCCTTTTCAAACTGCTCGATATCCGCAATGAAAAGGCCATCGCCAGCCTGAATCATGTCTATAAAAGGCGTGATTGCGAACCGGGGTTCCGCACTTAAGTCTGCAATCAGGTCATTATCAAAGCAGAGGAACTTACCAGCGCTGTTTGTAACGGACCAGGCTGTAGCGATATAGCGAAAGGCATAGAGGTTAGTTTCGGTCTCTCCGTTAATGGTCAGCTTAATGACATAGCCGTTGAAAGCGTTGAGTTGATCCTTATTGCTCAGGCTGGGAATATTGGGAGCCCTGATCAATTCGATAATTTGTTGAAAGTCTGTGGCGGCACTTTCAACATAAAAAAAACGGTTGTCTTGACTGGTAGTAATTTCCCTGAGCTCAGACATGTGCTCATTACCTTCAATGCAGTTGGTGACGTAGCTTCGGAGATTGTTTTCGAGAGTCAGTTTGCAGGGTAATCGCATTACGCTTTGGAAGCGTTTTTTCTTATTGGTTGTACTTGCTTTTACAGCGTATACATTAACTACTGCGTTTGATAGGTCCAGCGCTTTCAGTCCCGTAAGCTTCTGCTCTAGAAAGGTCTGATCTATTTCAATCTGAGGTGTATTATCATTGGCGGCTTTAGTCAGCAGAATCGTATCTGTCGTCATGGTGTGAGTTTTCCTTTCTCTTATAGTCAGGGTAAATAAAGTGGATGCCAACGACTTCTTTGAGGAACAAACGCTCGTCCGAGCGGGTTAATTCCCCCCAGCAAAGCATACGCTTTTCATAGGAATGTTCAGTACCGATTTCCCGATACTGGACAAGGTAAAGCCGAATCCCCAGCAGCAGGAATATAGGGTTCAGCAGGGTAACTCTGTCTCTGCGGACAAAGGCGAACATAAACAGTAAAAAGACCAGCAACGACGTGATGGACTGCCAGCTTTGATAGTTAAAGGCAAACAGGCCAATCAGAAATGGCAGGGTGTAATTGAGCATGTCGCCATGGATCTGGGCGCAGCTTGAGACTGTGACTGCTTTTCCGCCCTCTTGCCAGTTAAGCCATGTTCTCATCTTTCCGGCAATGCATAATGTTGCCAATGCAGACAGGCCAAAAAGAACAATAGCGATGGCGTGGAGATAGAGGCCTGAATCCAGCATGAACACCGGGAATTGCTTTAGCAGTAAAGCCTGAACGTTGTGTTCAGGAATGACGGCTTTTGGCTGGAAGTCCTGAATCAGCAAAATGGCAAACAGTGGGAAGTAGGCTGATAAAAAGATCAGACCATCAACCAATAACGTAGGTGCCAGCTCCTTTGGCTTGCGGTTGATCATACAGGGACGGAAACCTTGCCGGTGAGAAGGTCTTGCATTAGGCCTTTTTTCTGAAGCAGAAGCTTGTCTTTATGATGCTGAGACTCTGCCAGAATAGCATCAACCTGTTTAAGCCTAACTTCGAGTATATTTTGTTCATGCAATGTTGGTACAGCCACTGGGAATGCTTTTAGCTGGCCTGAATTGATTGAAGCCAGATTAGTTGACTGCTTAGAGTTGAGTAGAAAATATCTCTTACCAAGCCATGATGAGGTCCATATTACTAGGCAGGAGCTTCTTAAAATTGGTACCAGTGGTCGGACTCGAACCGACACGCCCGCAAAGGCAACGGATTTTGAATCCGTCATGTCTACCAATTCCATCACACTGGCATTTGATATGGCTGAGCTTATGTCATCTGTTCGCTGATTTCAAAGCTTTTTCTCATCGAGTGGGTCGCTGAGGTTGGCTGGCGAAGTGGCGGTTGCTCAAGTGCGGCGAAGTATATCAAAGAGATTATTGAGATCAAGCAGTTATTGAATAGTGGGAGCAAAAAAGTAAGGTAAGTCCGTAACTTGGCATGGGTTAGCCCTCCTGACACCTTCTTCGTTTTGCAGTATCCTTCGGTGCTTTTTATTACGACTGGTTTTCCTGCGCTTTTTTCCCATGAGAGGCGTGGGCTGCTTTTGGAAATGAAGATATTAACCACCGGATTGTCCATGCAAGTCAGTGATTTTGATTTTGATCTGCCCGATGAGCAGATTGCCCGGTTTCCTGCAGAGGATCGTACCGGGAGCCGTCTTCTGTGCCTTGATGGCAACAGTGGTGAGGTTCAGCATCAACAGTTTTCTGATATGGAAAGTCTGCTTGAGCCCGGTGACCTGTTGGTGCTGAATAATACCCGGGTGATTCCGGCCCGTTTGTATGGTCGGAAAGAGACAGGTGGCAAAATTGAGGTGCTGATTGAGCGAGTGGTGGAGGATAACCTGGCGCTGGCCCAGGTTAGGGCCAGCAAGTCGCCAAAGCCGGGTGCTGTGTTATTGCTGGCAGATTGCGCGGTGCGTGTTGTTGTGGAAGGGCGTCGGGATTTTCTGTTTATTCTCCGGTTTGAAACATCGGTTTTACCGCTGCTGCTGGAACACGGCCACATGCCATTGCCGCCTTATATTGATCGTGAAGATGGTGATACTGATCGTCTGCGTTATCAAACGGTGTTTGCGGCAAAGGATGGCGCGGTGGCGGCACCAACGGCAGGGCTTCATTTTGATGAAGCATTGCTGGCGCGTCTTGAGGCCAAAGGCGTTCAGAAGGTGTTTGTGACGCTTCATGTGGGCTCAGGAACGTATCAGCCGGTTCGGGTTGAAAAGATTGAAGACCATGTGATGCATGCGGAGTATATCGAAGTTTCTGAGGCCGTCTGTCAGGCGGTGCGGGAAACCCGTGCCAGGGGTAATCGTGTTGTTGCGGTGGGTACCACGTCGGTGCGCAGCCTTGAGTCGGCGTCGGCATCCGGTGAGATTGCCCCGTTCCAGGGGGATTCGAGCATCTTTATTTATCCGGGTTATGAGTTTCGCAGTGTGGATTTGATGGTGACCAATTTTCATCTGCCGCAATCCACCTTGTTAATGCTGGTCAGTGCTTTTGCCGGTCGGGAAAATGTGCTGGCTGCCTATAAAGAAGCCGTTGAGCAAAAGTACCGTTTCTTCAGTTATGGCGATGCCATGTTGCTGACCCGTAAGGCGGACTGAGAATGGTACGGCAAGAGATATAAAAGAAGGGAACCACAAAGGCACAAAGACACAAAGGTTTTTTTGTTTCTTCACAGCACACAGGAAAGTACTTTCTTTGTGCCTTGGTGGCTTTGTGGTTCACAGCTTGTGTTTTACAAAGAGCTATACAAAATTCATGACAAGAGAATGCTTTATGCAGTTTGAGCAGCTGGCTACCGATGGTAAAGCCCGTCGTGGTCGGCTGACCTTTCCCCGTGGCACGGTTGAAACACCATGCTTTATGCCGGTGGGAACCTATGGCACGGTAAAAGGCATGTTGCCAAGGGATATTAAAGAGATTGGTGCAGAAATTATTCTGGGTAATACCTTTCATTTGATGCTGCGTCCGGGCACCGAAATTATTCAGAAGCATGGCGACCTGCACGACTTTAACCAGTGGCACGGTCCGATTCTGACGGACTCCGGTGGCTTTCAGGTTTTCAGCCTGGGCAAGTTGCGCAAAATTACCGAAGAGGGCGTTTCTTTCCAGTCTCCGGTGGATGGTTCCAGGGTGTTTCTGAACCCGGAGATTTCCATGCAGGTTCAGCGTGAGCTGGGTTCGGACATCGTGATGATTTTTGATGAGTGTACGCAGGGTGATGCTAATGAAGAGCAGGCGCGTAACTCTATGGAGCTTTCTCTGCGTTGGGCGGCTCGCTCCAAAGCGGCTCACGGTGAAAGTCCTTCTGCCCTGTTTGGCATTATCCAGGGGGGCATGTTTGAAGAGTTGCGTGATGTGTCCCTGGCAGGTCTGACCGAGATTGGCTTTGATGGTTATGCCATTGGCGGTCTTTCCGTGGGTGAAAGCAAAGAGGATATGATGCGTATTCTCTCCCATATCACCCATAAAATTCCCGAGAGCCATCCCCGTTATCTGATGGGTGTTGGCAAGCCGGAGGATATTGTTGAGGCGGTTCGTCGTGGTGTTGATATGTTCGACTGTGTCATGCCAACCCGTAACGCCCGCAATGGTCACCTGTTTGTCGATGAAGGGGTGATCAAGATCCGTAACTCGGCTCACAAGATGGATGAGCGTCCGCTGGAAGAGCACTGTGATTGCTATACTTGCCAGAATTTCAGTCGTTCATACCTGCACCATCTGGATAAGTGTGGCGAGATTCTTGGCTCCATGCTGAACACCATTCATAATCTGCGTTATTACCAGCGGGTGATGGCCGGTCTGAGAGGCGCTATCGAAGAAGGTAAGCTGGAAGCGTTTGTTGCCGAGTTCTATCGCAAGCGTGGTCAGGATGTTCCTGACTGGGGTTGATATTTTCTGGATAGTCCCAACTAACAGTCTGTTCGTGTAAATCCGGATAAGGTCCTGGGCTTGATGCTTTTGGAATTGGGCTCCGCCACCGCTTTTGCCCGCTTTCGGCGCAAGGGTGGGTTCCGGACTGGTTGTTTTTCAGGTAAATTGCTGCGTCAACGGTAATAATACGATTAGGAGTATTGGAATGATTCCTTTCATCAGTCAGGCACACGCTGCGGCAGAAGGTGGTGCGGCTGCTGCGGCAGCTGGACCGGGTATGATCGGGCAGCTGGTCATGCTGGGTGGTTTTGTGCTGATCTTCTGGCTGCTGATCTGGCGCCCCCAGAGCAAGCGTGCCAAAGAGCACAAAAACCTGATTGCCGGTCTGGCCAAGGGTGATGAGGTGGTCACCACTGGCGGTATTCTTGGCAAAGTCAGCAATGTAACGGACGAGTTTGTGACCCTGCAGGTTGCCGACAATATGGAACTGAACTTCCAGAAAGGTTCTGTGGCCGCTACCTTGCCCAAGGGTACCATCAAGGCCATCAAATAAGTTTTAGAAAAGCAGCCTTTTTGGCTGCTTTCTTTTACCAAATGGACTGTGCCATAGGCCTGAAGCCCGGAAAAGACTTTCCCGGTAAAGGCCGTATAACAATGCCGCTATTGCGCATCACTATTAAATCAGGAACCGGTGAGCCATGCTCAATCGCTATCCATTGTGGAAGTACCTGCTGATTCTGGTCATCGTAGGTCTCGGGTTTATTTATGCCCTTCCCAATCTTTACCCCGCAGACCCGGCAGTACAGGTGACGGGTGCCAGTTCGTCCAGAGTGATGGATGAGCGTGTTCAGCAGCGTGCTGAAAAGGCTCTGGCAGCGGCCAATGTTGATATCAAGTCTATTGAACTTGACGACAAGGCATTGCTGATTCGTCTGAACCGTGCTGATCAGCAGCAGTTGTCAAAATCGCTGATCAAGGAAGCGCTTGGGGATGACTATATTGTCGCCATCAACCTGGCCCAGACGACGCCGGAATGGTTAACTGCTATCGGGGCCTACCCCATGAAGCTCGGGCTTGACCTGTCAGGGGGTGTTCACTTCCTGCTGGAGGTCGACACGGCAAAAGCCCTGCAGCTGAAAATGGATATTGCCACCTCAGAAATTCGAACGTCCCTGCGTAAAGAGAAGCTCCGCTATCGCACCATGCCTGAGCGTGCCGATGGCGCACGACAGCTGGCATTTAATGACATGTCATCCCGTGACCAGGCTGCCCGCCTGATCAGTATAGATTTTCCTGATTTGACGGTTGAGAACGCTGACGTTAATGGTCGCCCTGTGCTTTCTTATCGCTACTCTGAAACGGCCATTAAAGAGATTGAAGATTATGCGGTGCGTCAGAACCTGACCACGGTCCGTAACCGTGTCAATGAGCTGGGTGTGTCCGAGCCATTGGTTCAGCGTCAGGGTCGTAACGGCATCGTTGTAGAGTTGCCCGGCGTTCAGGATACGGCAGAAGCCAAGCGTATTCTGGGTAAGACTGCCAATCTGCAGTTCCGTCTTGAGGCGCTGCCCAATGCTTCCAGGGCCAGCACTGAGTCGTTCAGTTTCCGCGATGCCCGTCGTCCTGCGGTGGATCTTGAGCGGGATATCATCATTACCGGCGACCAGGTGTCCAGCGCCCAGTCCAACTTTGATGCCCAGACCGGTCAGCCGCAGGTTAATATCAATCTGGACAGTCATGGCGGTGCTGTAATGAACCGTGCTACCCGTAATAACGTGGGGCGGGCCATGGCGGTTATCTTTATTGAGCAGAAGCCTGTGACCAAAGTGGTCACCAAAACAGTCGACGGTCAGCAGGTTAAGGAAACAATCCCGGGTTTCCAGCAGGAAGAGAGTATTATCAGCCTGGCCACCATTCAGAGTGCGTTGGGTAATCAGTTCCGTATTACCGGCTTGAACTCCACTGCCGAAGCTTCTGAGCTGGCGTTGTTGTTGAGAGCGGGTTCTCTGGCTGCTCCGATGTATTTCGCTGAGGAAAGAACGGTGGGTCCAAGCCTGGGTGCGGAGAATATTCAGATGGGTATTCATTCCACCGTTACCGGTCTGTTTCTGCTGCTGATCTTTATGGTTGTGGTTTACCGCGTGTTTGGTGTGCTGGCGAACCTTGCCCTGGCCATGAATCTGGTGCTGCTGGTGGCGGTGATGAGTCTGTTTGGTGCGACGCTGACCATGCCGGGTATCGCCGGTATTGTGTTGACGCTGGGTATGGCGGTGGATGCCAATGTGCTGATTTTTTCCCGTATTCGGGAAGAGATTCGCGGTGGCCGGCCGGTTCAGCGGGCGATCCATGACGGTTTTGACCGGGCGTTTGTGTCCATTTTCGACGGCAATATCACCACCCTGTTGGTGGGTATCATCCTGTTTGCCGTGGGAACCGGACCAATCAAAGGTTTTGCGGTCACCTTGTGTATCGGTATTCTGACGTCTATGTTCACAGCCATTGTTCTGACCCGTGGCCTGGTCAACCTGACCCATGGCGGTCGTAACCTGAAGAAACTGTATATTTGAGGTGGCAGTGATGAATGATTTAAAAGTCATCAATTTCATGCGGCTGCGCTCCTACGCTTCGGTGCTGTCGCTGTTGTTAATGCTGGGCTCTGTTGGTGCTCTTGCGGTTAAGGGGATTAACTGGGGGCTGGATTTTACCGGCGGCACGCTGATTGAGCTGGTGTATGATCAGCCGGTGAAGACTGCTGATATCCGTGATCAGCTGGCAACCGCCGGTTATGACAACGTTGTCGTTCAGGAGTTTGGTTCGGCCGAGGATATTCTGGTTCGTATTCCCGGCGATGATCCGAAAATGGGGGCGTCAGTTGCCGGTCTTCTGGGGCAGAACTATGACGGCAATGTTGAGGCTGTGCGCGTTGAGTTTGTCGGGCCCCAGGTGGGTGAGAGGCTGAGGGAGCAGGGCGGCCTTGGTATGCTGTTCGCCATGTTGCTGATTACGCTCTACATCGCTTTCCGTTTCCAGTTCAAATTCTCGGTTGGTGCGATTCTGTCCCTGGCTCACGATGTGATTTTTACCCTGGGCCTGTTTGCCCTGTTAGGGTTGCAGTTTGACCTGACGGTGATGGCGGCGCTGCTTGCAGTGATTGGTTACTCACTGAACGACACCATTATTGTTTATGATCGTATCCGTGAGAATTTCCGCAAGCTGAGAAAAGGGGATGCCGATGAGGTGATCAATGTGTCATTGACCCAGACCCTGGGGCGTACCTTGGCCACTTCCGGTACCACCCTGATGGTATTGCTGGCCTTGTTTCTGTTCGGTGGCGAAATGATCCATAACTTTGCCCTGGCATTGATTGTGGGTGTGGGTGTGGGTACTTATTCCTCCATCTATATCGCTTCCAATATGCTGATCTACATGAGAATCAGCAGGGAAGATCTGATTGTTCCGGTGAAGGAAAATGAAGACTCTGAGCAAATGCCATAACGCATCGGGTTGAAGAGGTTGAAAACCGGCAATTTTGCCGGTTTTTTTTTGGTCTATAGTAAGTTTCTTGCAAGGCAGGGCACCATAAATACCAATTAAAGAGGTTGCTATGTTTACGGGAAATAATTTTCATCCATGTGGTCATGATGTAACCGTTAACCATCGCAGAACAGATTCGGGTGCCCGTGGAGGGGCAGATGGTTCTTTTGATAGCCGCTCTGTTAGACCTTCACAAGACTCTGCTTCGCAATACTCACAATACATGAAAGACCGGGAAACACTATTTGGGCGACCGCAGGCGCATTGTTCTGAGCATTGTCCTGGCGAGGGTGGTGACCGTCTCAGGCGTCGTGACAGCATCATACCGATATTGTCGGATAGGTTTGAGGCTAAACTGAATGGCGGCATTGAGGCGGCAACAACAGAAACCTGTGGCAGCAGATTCAACACCGACAGGTACAGGGACGAATGGCTTACCGGACCAGAACCGAACAGTGTGGTTGTGGCAAATGGAACACCACTTGATTCTACCTATGCGTGTTTGAATGGCAGAAATGGCTCCACCCAAGTGGTAAAAGTGTTGAAACGAAATGATGTTGCGTCTGAAACAGCCTATTTAACGCAGGTGATGAGAAGTAACTGCCAACTGCCTTCCTCTGAGATGACGATTGATTTAACGCCGGTGGTTGTCACTGATGACTGCTGGGATTCAGTGGCGCTCCATATTCAGCTTCTCACGACTGCCAAAAGTGCTCCCCGGGCCTCCGGCGGGCGCGAGCCAGTGACCAAGACCTGGCAAGCTATTTCAGGGGCATTTCTGCAAATGTGTCACCGTTCCGGTTGTCCATTGCAGGACTCCCGATCCTATTTATTCAAGGATGGTGATCATTTTTTGGTGGCCAGTGTAACGCTCAGATCCACTGGCGATGTCCGGGAGTCGACTGTTGGTCTGCTGGCCAGGGATGCCCGGGTTTCGAGTATTACCGTCAATGCCAGTTTAAGAAAAAAACTGAACATTACTGATATTCCTGCGGCCATCAATATCGAGAAGCTTGCCGAAAAGTTTGACTACAATGGTGAAGCCTACGGTATTGGTGGTGCGAATGAGGCCATTCGACAGTTTATAGATGCCTTTATCAGTCCACGACTAGTGCCGGATAAGCTGAAAAATACCATGAAATGTCAATTGACCAGGGGGGGGATTCTTTCGGGGCCTCCGGGTACGGGTAAAACGCTGTTTATCCGGGTTATTGAGTCCTTACTCAAGGAAAATGGCTTTACCGTATCGACCCGGATTATTTCCGGGCCGGAGGTTTTTAACAAATATGTCGGTGAGTCGGAGCAGCGTGTAAGAGCGATTTTTTCGGATGACGGCCCGGAAAATAAACAGAGTATTCGTCTGGTGTTAATTGACGAAATTGATTCGATGCTGCCGGCCAGGGGGAGGGCGGGCGATAATGGCACCGGGGATAAAGTCGTTAATCAGTTTCTGACCTGCCTGGATGGAATTGAGGAGCAAAGTGGCCTGATTGTTTTCGGCACAACCAATCGGCCAGACCTGATTGATCCGGCCGTGATGCGCCCCGGGCGCATGGATATGCAGATGAAGTTTAATTTGCCAGAAGGCGACCAGCGTCTTCAGATTTTAAAGATTCAGACCAGGAATCTGTCGGATGGCGGGATGTTGAATTCGGATGTCTCTCTTGAAGAGCTGGCGAAAAATACCGCCGGCTTCAGTGGTGCTGAACTGGGATCCCTGGTGGAGAAGGCGATGCAATCGGCTCTGCGCAGGGGGCAGGGGCTGGCAGAGAGCGACACTTTTTTCTGTCCTCAGGCGCTCAGTCAATTAGCGACACTGGATGTCTGCATGGCTGATTTCAAATGGGCTTTTACTCGGGTTCAGCCACAGTTTGGGAAAAGTAATTTCATGTCCCTGGCGGGGAAAACCTTCGAGTACGAGGGCTATTTACCAGAAATGGTCACTCAGCTTAAGACGACGCTGGCTGATTTTAAGCGGGATGATTCCCGCTCTACCCTGCGTATTCTTATTACAGGTCCTCAGGGTAGTGGTAAATCAACACTGGCTGCCCTGGCGAACCATGAGTTTGGTTCTTTTTGCAGCTATGTGTCGGCCACCGATGTGGTCAAATCCCGGGATCGCACCAGACCGTTGAATGATGTATTTGCACAGCGGCGTAATCATCAGACCAATCCTGACTGTCATTATGTCGTGATTATTGACGATTTTGATACCATGATTAACTACGACGGTGCTTTTTATGACCGTGCCATGGTGTCTGTGCTGGATGCTCATACCAAGCAGTCTTTGCAGGGGCTGGAGGGAGGGAAATTGCTCACGCTCGTTACCGCGACAGCACATGAAGAGGGAGGGGGTGATTTTCTTTCTCGCCTGTTTCCCGACGATCTGGTGTTCAAAACGATCGGTAAGGAGAAGCTGCAAAATATATTGCCTGCTGATCATGGGCAGGGAAGATCTGACTGAGGTAAGGGAGAAGTGAGGCGGCATAGCCTCACTCTATAGGTCAGTAGCGGAACATGCCTTCGGTAACGAAAGGTCTGATGCGCTTCAGCACTTCTTTGAAGCAGCCGCTGTTACCGGCAACGATCTGGTTGTTCTTCATGTAGGTATGACCACCTTTGAAGTCACCAACCAGTCCGCCCGCTTCCTGAATCATCAGTACGCCTGCGGCCATATCGTAGTCCTGCAGGCCGATTTCCCAGAATGCATCCAGACGACCGGCAGCCACATAAGCCAGGTCAAGGGCGGCAGAGCCAGCGCGACGGATACCGGCAGTATCTCCCAGCAGGGTCCTCATCATGTTCAGGTAGCTGTCCAGGTGGTTGATGCCCGGGTGCATGAATGGGATACCGGTACCGATCAGTGCGCCGTCCAGATTTCTCCGG
Source organism: Endozoicomonas acroporae (assembly GCF_002864045.1). Taxonomy (GTDB): domain Bacteria; phylum Pseudomonadota; class Gammaproteobacteria; order Pseudomonadales; family Endozoicomonadaceae; genus Endozoicomonas; species Endozoicomonas acroporae. The sequence goes on along the minus strand of NZ_PJPV01000047.1, from coordinate 120,589 downwards.
TTGCCAACGCGAATGCGTTTGCTGTTCAGGGTGGCACCGTGGCCACGGCTGGCGCAGTACTCTTCTTCCTTGAGCGGGTCGAGAATAACGGCGTGCTCAAGGCGTCCGCGGTATTGAACCGCAATGGAAACCGCAAAATGAGGGATGCCATTGATGAAGTTGGTGGTGCCGTCAAGCGGGTCGATGATCCAGAGGTAATCTTTGCCTTCACCCTTGCCTTCACGGTGTCCGCTTTCTTCACCGTAGAAGCCATGGTCAGGGTAGGTTTTGCTCAGAGAGGCGATAATGGCCTTCTCAGCAGCCTTGTCCACCTCAGTTACAAAGTCGTTACGGCTTTTGAATTCGATATTAACGTGATCGAGATCTTTGTAGGCGCGGGCTATGATTTCGCCAGCCTGGCGTGCTGCACGCAGCGCCATATTAACCATCGGTTGCATAGGCTTAGTTACATCTGAAATGTGAAAGATCGTATGGGGATGGGATTGTACCGGATTCAACGATCCGATTGTATCCTGGACTGTGAAAATGACGGTCGTTCAGAGGGTAGCAACATTTTCACGAAAAAGTGGGGGCGCATTCTGACAGGATGCCCTTTAACTTGCAATGGAGTATGTGCGTCTGCCGGTCGGTAGTTTTACTATAAGCTTGGCATTGGCCGTAATTTGAGTACACTGACTGGCTGATACTACATGATGAAGCTAGAGATTCCTGCGGTGCTCGACAATTTTTCCGAGAACATTTCCATAGTACTGGTCAATCCTTCCCATCCCGGTAACATCGGGGCTGCCGCCCGTGCCATGAAAACCATGGGGTTAAGCCAGTTATGTCTGGTCGCGCCGGATGACTTTCCATCCGGCACCGCAACAGCGCTGGCTTCTGGCGCTGACGATATCCTTAGAAATGCCAGGGTTTGTGCAACATTGGATGAGGCCCTGGCGGATTGTCAGTTTGTGGTGGGTACCAGCGCCCGGGTAAGAGGTGTTTCTCTCCCGCTGGTGGACCCCCGAGCATGTGCCCGGAGCATTATTGACGAAGCAGTGACCCATAAGGTCGCCCTGATTTTTGGCCGGGAAGATAAAGGCCTGACCAATGATCAGTTGCGACGCTGTCATCTGCAGGTTCATATTCCAACCAATGAAGAATTCAGCTCTCTCAACTTGGGGGCGGCGGTACAGGTACTCTGTTACGAGTTGCGGATGATGCAGTTGCTCAGTGCCGATGCCCTTGAGATGCCCGAGCCCCGCAGTCATGAGTTGGCAAATATGGAGGATATGGAGCGTTACTATGACCATCTGTACCAGGTGTTGCTGGAGATTGGTTTTCTCGATCACAGCAGCCACGAGAAGATTATGGCCAAATTGCGTCGCCTTTATGGGCGGGTTCGTCCGGATCGTGTGGAGCTGAGTATTCTTCGGGGGGTTCTGTCAGAAACCCAGCGATGTCTTGCCACAAAAGAAACAGAATGAGCAGGGCAGGGATAATAACAGACAGGCGCAGACCATGTTTGAGCGAATAAAAGAAGATATTAAAACAGTAATGGACCGGGATCCGGCGGCACGAAACACCTTCGAGGTGGTTACCAACTACCCCGGGCTGCACGCGTTATTGCTGCACAGGGTGTCGCACAAACTCTGGATGTCGGGGTTTTTCTGGCTGGGGCGCATGCTGTCAACATTTAATCGCTGGTTAACCGGTATTGAGATACATCCGGGCGCTACCATTGGTCGACGCTTTTTTATCGATCATGGTATGGGGGTTGTTATTGGTGAAACGGCGGTCATACACGATGATGTCACTCTTTATCATGGTGTGACGCTGGGAGGTACTTCTCCCAATAAGGGCAAGGAACACCCGGCTAACCAGGGTAAGCGGCACCCGACGTTGGCTAATGGCGTCGTTGTGGGAGCTGGCGCAAAAGTGCTTGGACCATTTGTGGTAGGCGAAGGAGCGAGAGTTGGGTCAAATGCGGTGGTTGTGCGTGCAGTGCCGCCGGGGGCAACCGTTGTTGGTATTCCCGGCAGGATTGTGAAGAAGTCGGAGGTGACGGATAGCAATGGTGAACGCCGTCATGCCAATGCGGAAAAGATGGCGGAGAAAATGGGTTTTGATGCCTATGCCGTTACTTCTGAAATGCCTGACCCTACCGCCCATGCCATCTCGGCTATGCTGGATCATCTCCATGAAGTGGACTCCCGCTTTGATACTTTGTGCCAGGTGTTAAAAGACCATGGTCTTGAGTGCAAGGTGAGGCCATTGCCAGAGTTAAAGAAAGAAGACTTTGCACCTGTGAAAGAGGAGATTACTTCATTGCTACCGTAGCTGTGAGTTAATTTAAACTGACCGGCTTTCAGGTGATGATCGGGCTTTTTTCCTGGTTCGAGCGGGTTGCAAGTGGTGCTTTGTTTCAGAATAATTGCTCCGGTCCCGTGAGCAGTTCCTGAAACATTGCCGCAGCATTTTCTGCTGAAATTGTTGCGGCAAAGGTATTGCATTTTTTAGAAGTATTGATAATATGCGCGGCACTTCAGTCGGTTAGCTCAGTTGGTAGAGCACCACCTTGACATGGTGGGGGTCGCTGGTTCAAGTCCAGTACCGACTACCAGATTTTTATCTTTCCTCAGTAGTATCCTGCATAGCCAGTGATAGCCATTTTGACGGTTGGCGTTATTAATCTTAACTTCGTGTTGTCTATTCTATTCTCAATCCTTTTGGATTCGTATTCCAAATTTGCAGTCTGGGTCCATGAAGTACGCAATCATCGCTTGCACATTTGGAAATCTTCTTGGGTTGACACAACTGTCATTGAGTTCGGCTATTGATCCATCGGTTCGTTTTACCAGTGTGCAGAAATGTTTAGCATTCTGGTCGACACAGACAGCCGTCCAATTCTGTTGCAATACCTTTGCCATTGATGATTTGGGAATGATGTCATAATTTACGTGTAGCTCATTTGGAATACCAAATAACCATGAAGGGAAAGTGTTTCCACGATCAATGGGATTATTAAATTTCTCTGGAAGGTGTCTGGTGCGATTGTCTGTTTGTTTTGTTGATAGTTGGTATTTATAGAAGCTGCTCCAGTCCTTGGCCAGGTTAATAGCTTTTGCACGTTCTTTGCTTTCCATATCTTTTATTCTTTCTTCCTCACGATGCAGTTTATCTTGCAACTTGGCTAAATCTTCTTCATGTCCCGGTAGGAGTAGTTCATTAAGAAAAATAGACTCCGCTTTCTCCTTTATCTTTTTTTTATGGGCTTCTGGGTCTTCCTTTTTTAGGTCTTCAATAGTGGCACGTTTTGCTTTATTGTCGATAGCTGTTTGTCTTATTAGACTTTCAAGATCTGTCAGTTCCTTACGAAGATTTCTAAGGCTATTTTGAATTTTACGTTTTTCTTCAATCTCTTCGTTCGGTATAGGGTGTGTTTCCGGGCAAAGAGCATCCTCGCCAATAAGCTGGTAGGCAGTGACGAAAAAGAGATAATTCTGGTTATGTATTTCACACTGATTTTGTGAGATTGGCAGGCAATCATATTCTCTGTTTTTAATGCCTTTCAGGGGAAGGTCTTCTGGTTTTGCGTCGGGTGATCTGGCTGCATGGTACATGCTTCTTTGCATTTCTTTTAATTTGTCTAAATCATTCTGCAGTTTCTGGGTGGTATTGCACCATTGACCGCTTTTGAATTGCTCGCGGTAGAGAGCAAATGTATTTTTGAGTGCGCAGCGAATACGTGATTTTGTCTCGGGGTCCCAGCGAGAAGCATTATCAGGGCCGGGAATGTTTATCAGATCAATTTCAGCATCGATATTGTCCAGGAATTGTTGGATTTGCCATTGCACCTTCCCTGAAGGGTGTTGTGCAGCAGTCATTGTCGGTTGTGTGAGCGTTTTTTTGCTTTGATATTCGCGCAGTTCAAGGGGCTTTTGTTTGATGGATGAGCTTTTGGGTTTTGTGGCAAGGGATTTTCTGTGAGGTGTGTGCGGCAGAGATGCTTTTAGCAAACCTGGTGTTGCCTTGGCTTGTTCCTTGGGAAAGGTCTTGTCCTTGCCCCGTAACGCAGATTGGGCGCTGGCAGATGTTGCTTTTTCCCATTCAGTGTAATGTTCTTTTATGGCCCTGTAATTTGGAAGTTTGGCGCAGGTTAAATCTATTATGAACTCACCGTTATTCCCGGGCATGTAGTGAATTTGTCCATCCAGCGATGTGATGGCTGCTGCATCATCGTTAAAGTACGCACTATCTGTCTGGTTTTCCAGAAGAATTTTAAGTCTTTTACAGTGTTCGTCCGTCAGCAGGTTTTCAGATCTGGATGATGCATTGGCTGATGCCGTTCGTGGGCCTGGAGTCGGGTGTTTTTCTTTTAGTGTTGCTTCATTGGCTGGCCTGACCAGGGATTTGCTGGCGTTGTGCGGTACAACCCTGAGTTGCGCGAGGCTTTTAATCTGTGGAGGGAGATTGTCGTAAAATGTCTTCGCAAGCGCTAGATTGTGTGGGGTGTTTTCATGTTCGCCAATCTCTTCGTTGACAATGCAGATAACCTTTCTTCTATTCCTTATCAGGCATGTGTGTTTGGTGTCTAGTCGATATGTGTCGTCTAAAAGGCGTTGCTCGAGTTGTACAGAAAAGCTTTGGATCAGGGCTGTATAGAATTGAGTATCCATTGTTGCAATCCTTGGGTAAATAATGGTTATCGGTTGCTTCCTTTGTGGGGGAGTTTTAATTTCAGACAAGTATTTTCTCTAAAAGATCCCTGGTTAACGCTTTTGTCAGTGAAACTAACTCAGCAGGAGGGGAATTTGCTGGTCAATTGTGGTGTGCCAGCTACTGGGAAAAGTGTCTTTGAAAGTTGGAACTGCTTTCTATAAAATGCCGAAAAATTATATGAATCTGCTTTTTAACATCTTTTTATCTCTGATTTATTTGACAATTCGTTTAAGTTTTATCGCTAATAGTTGACTATTTTGCTAAGGTATTTCATAATGCCTCGCAAGTACCTTGAGTCTGTAAATATTCTGCTGTCTGGGGAGTCGCAGTTAAGAATCATGGGTTTAAGGTGATCATGAACAGTTAAAGAGTGATAACTCTGCCTGAATAGCAAGAGAGATGTTGTATGAGATTGACGACCAAAGGACGTTATGCGGTGACCGCCATGCTGGATCTGGCACTTCATTCCGATCAGGGGCCGGTTTCTCTCGCAGATATATCGGATCGTCAGGAAATTTCTCTCTCTTACCTGGAGCAGCTGTTTTCCAAGCTTCGTCGTGGTGATCTGGTTTGCAGTGTGCGGGGGCCCGGGGGAGGCTACCGACTCAGTCGTGGTTCTGAAGCTATTTATGTCGCCCAGGTGATCGATGCTGTTAATGAGTCCGTAGACGCTACAAAGTGCAAAGGAGCAGGCGGTTGCCAGAAAGGTGTAACCTGTCTGACCCATCACTTGTGGCAGGACCTGAGTGAGCAGATTCATTCGTTTCTTGGAGGGATCAGCCTCGCTGATCTTGTTGCGCGCAGGGAAGTGCAAAGTGTTGCTATTCGTCAGGATGAGCAGCAAGACAACAAAATTGCCGCTGACACCATCCTGTAAGTCATCTTTTTACAGTGCTTTAAAGATGCGTGTGTAGTGGCATGATGATTTTAACCCTTTGCGAATCAAGGGTATTGAGCGTACTGACCGCCTGGAGATGTACCAGATGAAATTACCTATTTATCTCGATTATTCCGCAACAACGCCGGTTGACCCGCGAGTGGCTGAGAAGATGATTCAGTGCCTCTCTCTTGAAGGTAATTTCGGTAACCCGGCTTCCCGCTCCCATGTTTTTGGCTGGCGTGCTGAAGAGGTTGTTGAAGATGCCCGTCGTCAGGTTGCCGATCTTATTCATGCTGATCCAAGAGAGATTGTCTGGACGTCCGGTGCTACTGAGTCCGATAATCTGGCCATTAAAGGCGTTGCTCATTTTTACAGCAAAAAGGGCAAGCACATTGTCACCTCCCGAATTGAACATAAGGCAGTACTGGACCCTTGCCGTCAGCTGGAGCGGCAAGGATTTGAAGTCACCTACCTGGACCCTGACAGCGATGGCCTGATCACGCCGGAAATGGTGGAAAATGCCCTGCGTGATGACACCATTCTGGTGAGTTTGATGCACGTCAATAATGAGATTGGAGTGATCAACGATATTGAAGCTATTGGTGATCTGACCCGTTCACGCAAGATTGTCTTTCATGTGGATGCGGCACAAAGTGTTGGCAAAATTCCGCTGAATATGGCAACGATGAAAGTTGATCTGTTGTCCATTTCTGCCCATAAACTCTATGGCCCTAAAGGTATCGGTGTTCTTTATGTGCGCCGCAAGCCCCGAATTCGTCTGGAAGCCCAGATGCACGGTGGCGGTCATGAACGGGGTATGCGCTCCGGTACTCTTGCCACTCACCAGATCGTTGGTATGGGTGAGGCATGCCGTATTGCTGCGGCGGAGATGGATTCAGAAAGAGCGCGTCTGGCTGTGTTGAAAGATCGAGTGCTTTCCCAGCTGTCCGATCTGGAAGAGGTTCATGTGAATGGCTCTCTTGAACAGCGGGTTCCGGGTATTTTGAATATCAGCTTTGCCTTTGTTGAAGGGGAGTCTCTGATGATGTCCCTGAAAGACCTTGCTATCTCCTCTGGCTCAGCATGCACCTCCGCCAGCCTTGAGCCATCTTATGTGCTGAGGGCTCTGGGCTTGAGTGATGAGTTGGCCCATAGTTCCCTGAGGATCAGTCTGGGTCGCTTTACTTCAGAGGCTGAAGTGGATCATGCCGTAGCAGAGATCAGAGAGGCGGTTGCAAAACTGAGAGAGCTGTCACCGCTATGGGATATGTACAAAGATGGCGTTGACCTCAGTCAGGTTGAATGGGTCGCGCACTGATTTTTTATGAAGTTTTGCCACAAACAAAACTTCAGAGGAGAGAAAAATGGCATACAGCGAAAAGGTTATCGATCACTACGAGAATCCACGCAACGTAGGTAAGCTTGACCAGGATTCTCAAAGCGTGGGCACTGGCATGGTGGGTGCCCCAGCCTGTGGAGATGTTATGCGTCTTCAGATTCAGGTTAATGATGAAGGCGTTATTGAAGACGCACGCTTCAAAACCTATGGGTGTGGCTCTGCTATTGCTTCCAGTTCATTGGCAACCGAGTGGATGAAGGGCAAGACGCTGGATGAAGCGGCAACCATCAAGAATACCGATATTGCCGAAGAGCTGGCGCTGCCACCGGTTAAAATTCACTGTTCGGTGCTGGCTGAAGATGCCATCAAGGCGGCAATCGATGACTATCGGGCCAAGCAGAAGCATGATGATGCAGCTCCAGCTGCCTGATGCGGTTCCGGGTATTCATGTGCAGAAGTGCTGTCTTTAAATTGTGCAGGATATAGCCGGTGGAATCGTTTGGTTTCCCGGAAGTGGATGGAGTTTTAAATGGCAATTACCGTAACCATTGCGGCTGCCCGTCACATTAAAGGGCAGCTTTCCCGCAGAGGCAAGGGACTCGGCATAAGGCTGGGTGTACGTACTTCGGGATGCTCTGGTATGGCCTATGTCCTTGAATTTGTGGATGTAGTTGATGAGGATGATCTGGTTTTTGAAGATCATGAAGTCAAAGTGTTTGTTGACCCGAAAAGTCTGGTTTACCTGGATGGCACAGAGCTGGACCTGGTAAAGGAAGGGCTCAACGAAGGTTTGCAGTTTAACAATCCGAATGCTGCCAGTGAGTGTGGTTGCGGTGAAAGCTTTAATGTTGCTGATGCTGGCTGACGGTAATTTTGAAGCTTTCCGGCTTCGTTAATACTGTTAAAGAAGCTGGCTGACACTTTTGATCTGCCTTCCGGCCCGGCTGGTTCCCACTGGTCGGGCCTTGTTTGTTTAAGGGGTGTTCTTTTTTGCTGTTGAATGCTCCGGGTTTGTCATTTCTGACTTGGGAATAGATTGCATTGTGGTTGATTTAACCAAAAACTATTTTGAGCTTTTTGAGCTACCTCTTTCCTGCCAGGTTGACTTGCAACGCCTGTCCAGTCAGTACCGTGCGTTGCAACGGGCAGTTCATCCTGACCGGTTTGCCGGGGATGATGAGCGTCAGCAGCGTATCTCTATCCAGTATGCTTCCCATGTTAACGAGGCCTTTAATACTCTGAAGCAGCCTTTGCCCAGGGCGATCTATTTGTTGAAGCTGGCAGGCCGTGATGTGGATATAGAGCGCAACACCATTATGGATCCCGGATTTCTGATGGAGCAGATGGAGTTGCGTGAGGCTGTTGCGGATATCAGGTCTGCTTCAAATCCTGAACAGGAAGTTGAGAGGCTGGCCAGTCAGGTGGATGCTGATATTCTTCGATATCTTCAGCAGTTCGAAGGCTTCTGGGTATCTGCTACTGAGCAGGATCTTGAGCAGGCAGAAACGGTTGTCAGAAAGATGCTGTTCATGGTAAAGCTGGCGGCTGAACTGGAACAGCTGGAATCCGAGTTGTTGGACGATTAATCAGGAAAAGAAGAGGCAGATATGGCGTTACTGCAGATTTCCGAGCCGGGACAGGCTCCGGAACCTCATCAATACAAGCGTGCTGTAGGCATTGACCTGGGAACCACCAACTCCCTGGTTGCTGCTGTTCGATCAGGTGCTGCTGAGACGCTTCCTGATATCGATGGCCATCATACCTTGCCTTCTGTTGTTCACTATGGCGAGCAGGGAATTGATGTTGGCAACAGCGCAAAAGCCAGTGCGCTGATTGACCCGGGCAATACCATTGTCTCTGTCAAGCGCATGATGGGGCGCGGGCTTGAGGATGTTGATGCCCTTGGCGGTGTGCTGCCTTACCGGTTTGTAACCGATGCTTCGGGAACAAGCGAAGGAATGCCGTTTATCAAAACCCGCAGTGGTGACGTCAGCCCGGTTGAAGTGTCTGCCGAGATTCTCCGTTCCCTGGTTGGTCGTGCAGAAGAGACGCTGGGCGGTGATCTGGATGGTGCCGTGATTACTGTACCGGCGTATTTTGATGATGCCCAGCGACAGGCAACCAAAGATGCCGCCAGGCTTGCAGGGCTGAAAGTGTATCGTCTGCTGAATGAGCCCACTGCGGCTGCCGTTGCCTATGGTCTGGATCAGGGTGGTGAAGGCATTATCGCTGTCTACGATCTTGGCGGTGGTACTTTTGATATTTCAATTTTGCGTCTGGAAAAAGGCGTGTTTGAAGTGATGGCCACCGGCGGGGACACTGCCCTGGGTGGTGATGACTTTGACCGTCTGGTGGCACGCTGGATGCTTCGTGAAGCGGGGGTTGATGAGTCCTCAATTAACCCATTGCAGCTTCGGGAAGCGATGGTTGAGGCTTGTCGGGTTAAGGAAGGGTTGACCGACGGATCTGAAGTGGAAGTCAACTTTGGTGAGTGGCGTGGTACGCTGTCCCGCGCGCAGTTTAACGAACTGGTAGACCCCTTGATTGATCGTACCATTCGGGCATTCAAGCGATCCCTTCGGGATGCCGGGCTGAAGGCGGGTGAGATTGATGAAGTGGTTATGGTGGGTGGCTCTACCCGCATGCCAAGGGTTCGTGAAAGGGTTGAGGCATTTGCCGGCAGGCAACCGTTGACCTCCATTGACCCTGATCGGGTCGTGGCCGTTGGTGCAGCTCTTCAGGCTAATGTTCTGGCTGGTAATAAATCGGCAGAAGATATGCTGCTGCTGGATGTTATTCCGCTCTCCCTGGGGCTGGAAACCATGGGCGGCCTGATGGAAAAGGTGATTCATCGCAATACCACTATTCCGGTCAGTCGGGCCCAGGAATTTACCACCTACAAGGATGGTCAGACGGCTATGGCTATTCATGTCTTCCAGGGAGAGCGAGAATTGATTCGTGATAACCGCTCCCTTGCCCGGTTTGAGTTGCGTGGAATTCCTGCCATGCCTGCGGGCGGTGCTAAAATCCGTGTGACCTTTCAGGTGGATGCGGATGGTTTGCTGGGTGTTGCTGCGGAGGAATTGTCCACCGGGGTTAAGAGCAGCATTCAGGTGAAGCCTTCTTATGGTCTCAGTGATTCTGATATCTCCCGAATGCTGAAAGATTCGTTTGCCCATGCCGGTGATGATCGTGATGCCAGGGCGCTGCTTGAGCAGCAGGTTGAGGCTGATCGGGTTGTTGAAGCACTGGTAGTTGCGTTGGATAAGGATGGGCAGACACTGCTCGATAAAGATGAATACAGTGCATTGCTGGCAGATGTTGAATCGCTGAAACAGTGCCGCGAAATCGGTGATGCCAAGTCCATTGCCCGTGAAATTGAACGTATTGCCAAGTCCAGTGAAGAATTTGCTGCCCGTCGAATGAACCAGGGTATTCGTCAGGCTCTTTCCGGACAGAAGTTAGATGATTTGGAGGAGTTCTGAATGACTCGTATTGTTTTTCTACCTCATGATGAGTTGTGCCCGGAAGGTGCTGTTCTCGAAGTAGAGCCCGGAGTCACAGTGTGTGACGCAGCTTTGCAGAATGGCATTGAAATTGAGCACGCCTGTGAAAAGTCCTGTGCCTGCACCACCTGTCATGTCATTGTCAGGGAGGGCTTTGATAGCATGGAAGAGCCGGATGAGCTCGAAGAAGATATGCTGGACAAGGCCTGGGGGCTTGAGCCTGAGTCCCGGCTGAGCTGTCAGGCTGTGGTGGGTGATGAGGAGCTGGTGGTAGAGATTCCCAGGTACACCATTAACCAGGTTTCTGAACGTCGTTGATGTCGGTTGCTGGTCTGTTTGGGGGTTTCCCGAACAGAGCAGCGCAATGATCATGGAGTGGGGCAATGAGTTTAAAGTGGGCAGATGTTTATGATATTGCCATTGAGCTTTATGAGGCTTATCCGGATGTGGATCCCCGGTATGTCAATTTTGTCGATCTGAGAAGCTGGGTTATGGCGCTGGACAGTTTTGAAGATGATCCTGAGCGTTGTGGTGAAAAGGTGCTTGAGGCCATTCAGATGGCCTGGATTGAAGAGTCTGAAGAGTGATTTTTTGGCGTTGAGGCTGAAAGGACTGACACTATCGACTCTATTGTATACAATGCTGCCAGAACTCCTGCTACGGACAGCCTGAGCCAAGACATGGAAAGTTGAGAGAGTCGTACGTTTTTAATAAGTAATAACAATCCCGAAAGGGCACGAAAATGACAATCTGGAGATCGTAATGGCGGTAGAGCGCACTTTATCCATTATAAAACCTGATGCAGTAGCCAAGAGTGTCATCGGTAAAATTCTTGCTCGTTTTGAGCAGGCTGGTTTGCAGGTTGTAGCGACCAGGATGATCCATCTTTCTGACGAGCAGGCGGGTGGTTTCTACGCTGAGCACAAAGAGCGTCCATTTTATCAGGACCTGGTTGCGTTTATGACGTCAGGGCCTGTTGTGGTATCCGTCCTTGAGGGCGAGAATGCCGTAGCCCTGAATCGTGAGCTGATGGGCGCTACTAACCCGAAGGAAGCTGCTGAAGGCACCATTCGGGCTGATTTTGCAGAGACCATCGATGAAAATGCGGTTCATGGATCGGACTCAGTAGCTTCTGCTGAGCGTGAAGTGGCCTACTTCTTCGAAGGTTCGGAGATTTGCCCCAGAACACGTTAACGGAATCAGCCGCTGACAAATTGTCAGTTTGCCCTGGTCTGACCGTGTTCGGGGTAAACATGAGAATATAAGCCATCAGGAGGCAGGCCTTCTGATGGCTTTGAGGTATTAATAAGATGTCAGAATTGATCGAGCCATCTATCGATCAGGCCAGTGAACTGGCTGGCGAGCTGCCCACTCCGGCAGCCAAAGTCAATTTGCTGGGGCTTTCACGAAAAAAAATGGAAGCCTTCTTTCTTACTATTGGTGAGAAAAAATTCCGTGCTGAGCAGGTTTTGAAGTGGATTCATCATCATCGGGTTGATAATTTCGATGAGATGACCAATATCAGTAAATCCCTTCGTGAGCGGCTTAAGGCCAATGCTGAAATTCGCGGTCCAGAGGTGGTCAGCAGCCATTTTTCTGAGGATGGGACCTGTAAGTGGGTTGTGCGGGTGGCCAGTGGCAGCTGTGTTGAATCGGTATTTATTCCTGAAAATGGACGCGGAACGCTGTGCGTCTCCTCCCAGGCAGGCTGTTCCCTGGATTGCAGTTTCTGTTCTACGGGCAAGCAGGGTTTTAACTCTGACCTGACGGTGGCGGAAATCATTGGCCAGGTATGGGTTGCAGCCCGTCATTTCGGCAACGTACCGGCCAGGATGGATCGGTCCATTACCAATGTGGTCATGATGGGTATGGGCGAGCCATTAATGAACTTCGATAATGTCGTTGATGCCATGGACCTGATGATGGATGATCTTGGCTATGGGCTTTCCAAACGTCGGGTGACGTTAAGTACATCCGGTGTTGTGCCTGCGCTGAGAAGGTTAAGTGAGGTGTCTAATGTCTCCCTGGCAGTGTCACTGCATGCGCCAAATAATCAGCTGAGAAACCAGCTGGTGCCGATCAACCGGAAGTATCCGCTGGATCAGCTGCTGGATGCCATCCATCATTACATGAACAGTTTGACGGACAGTAAGCGGGTCGTTACGATCGAGTATACGTTGCTTGCCGGTGTGAATGATCAACCTGAACAGGCGCAGCAGCTGATTGCTTTGCTGAAAGATCTGCCCTGTAAGATAAACCTTATTCCGTTCAATCCATTTCCTCATTCAGGGTATGAAAGACCCAGCAATAATGCAGTGAGACGGTTCCAGGAAAGTTTGCAGCTGGCTGGTTTTAATGTCACCGTAAGAAAGACAAGAGGTGATGATATTGACGCTGCCTGCGGTCAGTTAGTGGGCAATGTAATGGATAAGACCCGGCGCAGTGAGCGCTACATAGCAGCCAGACAGGTATAAGCTGTCCGGGATGCATCTGTTATCCGACAGGCTCCCGGAGGTTGCTACTCTCAACGGCGTCCCGGATATATTTATAAATTGCAAATGTGGGGATCAGCATGGGAGTCAAATTGAGGCCCATTGCACTACTGTTTTCTGTATCTCTGGCACTGACAGGCTGTTTCACCACGGACAGTCGGCCTGTTAATGAGAACAGGGCAGTGGTGGACTATATGAATCTGGCCAGGGGTTATCTTCAGGAAGGTTACTCGGAAAAAGCGGTAAGGCCGCTGGAAAGAGCGCTTGAGATCGAGCCCTATTCGGCCAGTGTCCATGGTATGCTGGGTATGGCTTATCAGCGTCAGGGGGAGGATCAGCTTGCCGAGCAGGCGTTCAACAAGGCGCTGGCCATTGACCCTGATGCCGCGGACATACGCAATAACTTTGGTGCTTTCCTGTTCTCCAGAAACCGGCTTCAGGACGCTTATCGTCAGTTTCAACTGGCTTCCGGGGATGTTGCATATTCCCAGCGCAGCCGAACCTTTGAAAACCTCGGGATTGTTGCTTTGCGGATGGGTCGGTCTTCCCTGGCGGTTGATCACTTTACCCGGGCTCTTCGTCTGAACAGTAACTTGCCAAGGGCTAATCTGGAGCTTGCCGCTATCTACAAAGAGCAAGGCAATCTCTACACAGGGTGGCAGCACTACCAGGCCTTTGCCGGGTCGGCTGAGCAGAGTCCTCGCAGCTTGCTACTGGGTATTGAGCTGGCAAGGGCAAACCGGGCTCAGGATAAAGCGGCAGGTTATGCTTTGAAGCTGGAAAGGTTGTATCCCGGCTCTGTGGAGCTGAAGCATTATCGGAGTCGATTGGGTCATGAGTGAACAGGATACTCAGCAGGAAGAAGCTATTCAGACGTTTGCTCCCGGTGCTGTGCTTGCCCGGGCCCGTGACAGTCAGGGGCTATCTATCCTTGAAGTGGCTGAAAGCCTGAAGATTACCGAAAGTTATGTTAAGGCCATTGAGGAGAGTACGTTTGATGTGCTGCCGCAGGCGGCATTTGTCCGTGGTTATATTCGTAATTATGCGAAACTGGTGGGGCTTAATGGCGAAGATCTGGTTAAGGACTTTGACCATTTTATGGGTGTCGATGGGCTGGAATCTCCGCGTTTACAGGGTTCAAAAAAGTTGAAGCCGCTGCGAGCTCACAGTGCACCTTCTCCGGTATATGCGCTTGCGCTTTTGCTGCTTGTGTCGCTGGGAGGGTTTGGTTATTACCTTTGGAATAGCTTGCTGGGTATCGAACCAGTGGTCGAGGTGGCCATTATTGAAGACGTATCTGAGGATGTGTCTGAGCCTCTGGTGACTGATGCCAGTGTTGTCTCTGTCCCCTCTGTTGCGGAAATTAGTGAGAGCGTGGAGGAAGAGGCTGTTCCAGCTGATGACACCACAATTCTAAAAGAAGACCCAAGCCTGGAAGATGAACCTGTTCTGGAAGAGGTTGTGCCAGAGGTTCTTCCAATTGCCATGGCCGGTTCTGAGGTTGTTGGTACGACGGATGAGCCCAATTCACCGGTTGTTGATCTGATTCAGCCTCTTGTTATTAATTTCTCTGAAGATTGCTGGGTTGAAATCAAGGATGCCACCGGCGAAGTGCTGATTTCAACCGTGCAGAGAGCCGGGTCTTCCATTAATCTTGATGTTTTTCCCCCAGTGAATTTGCGGTTCGGTAATACCCCTGGTGTGGACAGTATCCTGCTGGATGGCGAGCCGGTAGCCAAACCCAGCTCGAATACCCGGGTGGCCAGTGTCTTGTTAACAGGCAATGGTCAGGGGTAAACCAATAGTCCTTTAAACTATGTCCTTTCAGTGAAGAAGCTCCCGACAGCGATGGGCATTCTTTAATGGAAGGGCTGTGGGATTGTCACACAAAGGCGTTAACGGTTATAGTTGCTTACTTTTTATTGCGAACCGCCAAATTGCCTGTTCCTGACGAACCGGGTGAAGTTATGTGGTGTTTTTGGTAGAGGACATTTGAACTTGGGCAAGCAGCTTCAAGCCATCCGTGGGATGAATGATATTCTTCCCGAACAGACCCCTGTCTGGCAGTACCTTGAGCAGCAGGTACGCTCTGTCCTGAGCACTTATGGTTATCAGGAGATCCGGGTTCCGATTGTGGAAAGCTCTGCTCTGTTCAGTCGGGGCATTGGCTCTGGTACGGATATTGTTGAAAAAGAGATGTACACCTTTGAAGATCGCAATGGTGACAAGCTTTCCCTTCGTCCTGAGGCCACTGCCGGGGTTGTTCGTGCAGGTATTCAGCAGGGCCTGTTTTACAACCAGATTCAGCGGTTGTGGACTTCTGGCCCGATGTTCCGCTATGAGCGTCCGCAAAAAGGCCGTTATCGCCAGTTTCACCAGATCAGTGTTGAAGCATATGGCATGACAGGTCCGGATATTGATGCGGAAATGATCATGATGACGGCACGGTTCTGGCAGAAGCTTGGTCTGTCAAAGCATGTCACGCTGGAGCTGAATACTCTGGGTACTTTAGAAGCCCGTATCCGTTATCGTGAAGCTCTGGTGACTTATCTCAGGGATTATGAGTCAGAGCTGGATGACGACAGCCGTCGTCGCCTGACTATCAACCCGCTGAGAATTCTCGATAGTAAAGATCAAAACACACAGAAAATTGTTGCCGGTGCCCCCGAGCTGTTTGACTATCTGGATGAAGAGTCACGGGAACACTTTGCACAGTTAAAGCAGATTCTGGATGAGGCGGGTGTTGCTTATCGCGTGAATCCAAGACTGGTGCGTGGCCTTGATTATTATGGCAGAACCGTTTTTGAATGGGTGACAGAAAGCCTGGGTGCCCAGGGTACTGTGTGTGCTGGCGGTCGTTATGATGCGCTGGTTGAGATGTTGGGTGGCAAGCCGACACCTGCCGTGGGCTTTGCCATGGGTATTGAGCGTCTGGTGTTGATGCTGGAAACGCTTCAGTTACTGCCGGAATCCGTTTCTAATCGGGTGGATGTAGCGGTGGTTGCTGTCGGTGAGGGTGTTGGCCACCGAGCGCTTCCGTTAGTGGAAAGACTGCGTGATGGGTTGCCGGAACTGAAGATTCTGATGAATTGCGGTGGTGGCAGCTTTAAAGCACAAATGAAACGTGCAGATCGCAGCGGTGCTGCCTATGCTCTCATTCTCGGCGAAGATGAGCTGGGTGCGGGGATGGTTACTGTGAAATCCCTGAGGACGGATGAAGCCCAGCAGCAGCTGCTAATCGCCGATGTGGCCGGACATTTGCAAAAAGTACTTTAGAATACTGCTGTTCAGTAAACCGCTCGTTGATGCGATCGTACTGTTAACGGTTTCAGGAAAGAAGTCAGGAGTAAAGGGTGAGTTACCAATCTGATGAAGAGCAGGTCCAACTGCTCAAGAATCTATGGAAAGACTATGGTCAGCCGGTCGTGCTGGGTGTTGCCATGACACTGGCAGTGGTTTCCGGTTATCAGTACTGGCAGAAGACGCAGCGGCAGGAAATTGCTGAAGCTTCATCGCTTTATCAGAACTTGCTGGATACTATTTCCAATGGATCCTCTCTGGAGCAGCAGGCCCAGTTTTCAACGCCGCTGACTGAAGAGCAAAAAGCAACGGTAAGCCACGTTGTATCTTCATTGCAGAAGGATCATGGCAGCAGTCAGTATGCCGCGTTTGCAACGCTTTTTCTGGCTCAGCAGCAGGTGCAGGATAATCAGTTAAGTGCTGCCCGGGCTTCCCTGGAGTGGGTTCTGGCTCAGAAACCCGCAGTTGAAATTCAGACAATGGCCAGTGTCCGGCTGGCAAGGGTACTGATCAGTGAGTCTTCCGGGAATGGTCAGCAGGCGCTGGATATCCTGACCCGACTGAATGCTGGCAAGTCCTATGAGGCGACAGTTGAGTCAGCAAAAGGCGATGCTTACCTCGCCCTTGGCGATCGCAAGCAGGCCGAGACGGCTTACCGCAAAGCGGTCGATGCCGCACAGGACAACGGTCTGAACCGTCCGTTGCTGCAACTCAAGCTGGACGATCTGGCCGCAATGGCACCTCAGGAGGGATAACAAAATGGAGAGGTTATTTAAAGGCTCTTTGATTCTTCTGCTGATGCTGGGACTCTCTGCATGCAGTCTTTTTTCATCGGATGAAGAGGAGGTGAGAACGGCCAAACCTCTCCAGACGATTGCTGAGGAAAAGGTCAGGCTGGTTGAAGTGTGGTCCAGAGGTGTTGGCAAAGGGGTTGGCAAGCGATTCGAAAGCCTGAAGCCCGCGTTGGATGGCGATAAAGTCTTTGTTTCTGGCGCAGAAGGTACGGTTTTTGCCCTTGAGCGTGATACCGGAAAGGAAGTCTGGAAGAAAAAACTCAATACCCGTGTTGGTGGTGGCGTCAGTGCCGCAGCGGGTATGGTGTTGCTGGGGACGCTGGATGGTGAAGTGATTGCCCTGAGCCAGGACAATGGCGATGAACTCTGGCGAGAGCGGGTCAGTAGCGAGATTCTCAGTGCGCCGATTACTGATGGTTTCTATGTCGCTGTGCAGAGTATTGATGACCGTCTGACCGTGCTTGATGCTGAGAGCGGACAGTACCTCTGGCGTCAGGAAGCGCTGCAGCCGGCGCTGACGTTAAGAGGTTCAGCTGCGCCACTGATCTTCAGCGAAGCAGTGTTTGCCGGGTTTGCCAGCGGCGAAGCAAAAGCCTTCCGTCTGAAAAACGGTGCACCATTGTGGAGTTCCCGGGTTGCCGCCCCCAAGGGCAGTACTGAGCTGGAACGGATGGTTGATATCAAGGGGGCTCCGCTGATCCTTGGAGATTCCATTTTCTTTGTCAGCTTCCAGGGCAATGTTGCCGGGCTGGACCTTTACAGTGGCCGGGTTCGCTGGGCAAAAGAGCTTTCCAGTTATGAATCCATGACAGAAGGGTTTGGTGCTATTTACCTGACCAGTGAAGAGAGCTATGTCAGCTCCATTGACCAGAGAACCGGTGCCGCTAACTGGCGACAGGAAGATTTTGAGTTCCGTCAGCTGTCTGCGCCCGCAGCGTTCAGCAGTTACGTTGTGGTCGGTGATGGTGAGGGTTATGTGCATCTGTTGTCGCAGGTTGATGGCAGTCAGGCTGGACGTTTCAAGGCTGATTCTTCTGCAATTAAAGCCCAGCCCCTGGTGGATGGTGACTTGATCCTGGTCTTGTCTGCTGATGGTGAGCTGGTTGCTTTGAAGGAAAAAGCTTCCGGGTAGTGGAAGCTGGTTTCTGACTTTTAAGAATGTTGTCGGGCTGAATCTTTAAAAGGATTCAGCCCGTTTTCAATTTCGGTCTGATGACCGATGCGCTGGGAAAGCGTGTTCTGAATGATTTCCCCACTGCGTAATTTGTAATTTTGGTAAATCTTATGGTTCCTGTAATTGCCCTGGTGGGTCGGCCAAATGTTGGCAAGTCCACCCTTTTTAACCGTCTGACCCGCTCCCGGGATGCTTTGGTAGCCAATGTGGCCGGGTTAACCCGCGACCGGAAATACGGTGAGGGCAAGATTGGTTCGCATCCTTATATTGTCGTAGATACCGGCGGTATCTCCGGTGATGAAGAGGGGATTGACTCTGCCATGGCAGAACAGTCGCTGGCGGCCATCAATGAGGCGGATGTTGTCCTGTTTCTGGTGGATGCTAAAGCCGGGTTGACAGCTGCTGATGAAATGATTGCTTTGCACCTTCGCAAACAGGGCAAAAAGTATCACCTGGTGCTGAATAAGGTAGACAGGGTAGATGCTGAGCAGGCCGAGGCAGATTTTGCTTCCCTGGGTATCGGCGAAGCCTATCATATTGCTGCCGTACATGGTCGGGGTGTCAGCAACATGATCAATGACGTGCTGCTGGAGTGTACTGACGGTGAGGCAGAAGAGTCTGATGAACTGTCAACCAGGCCCAGAGGTATCAAGATTGGTATCGTTGGTCGCCCTAACGTGGGTAAATCTACCCTGGTTAACCGCTTGTTAGGCGAGGAACGAGTGGTTGTTTACGACCAGGCGGGAACGACCCGTGACAGTGTTTACATTCCCTATGAGCGTTTTGGTCAAGACTATACGCTGATTGATACGGCAGGTGTCCGCAGAAGAGGCAAGGTGTCCGAATCCATCGAAAAGTTTTCGGTCATCAAGACGCTGCAGGCGATTGAAGATGCCAATGTGGTGGTTCTGGTGCTGGATGCCAGGGAAGGTATTGTGGAGCAGGATCTGCACCTGCTGGGCTTTGTTCTGGACGCGGGGCGTGCTGTGGTCATTGCACTGAACAAGTGGGATGGCATGGAAGAAGAGCAGAAAACCCAGGTAAAGACAGGGCTGAAGCGTCGACTCGGGTTTATCAATTATGCTCGCATTCACATGATTTCGGCAAAACACGGCACCGGTGTTGGCAATCTGTATGACTCTATTGAAGAGGCGTATGAAGCGGCGACCAGTAAACTGTCCACCAATCGTCTGACGCGAATTCTGGAGGATGCTGTTAAGGAGCATCAGCCGCCCATGGTCAATAATCGCCGTATTAAGCTGCGTTACTGCCATGCTGGAGCCATGAATCCGCCAACGATTATTATTCATGGTAACCAGACTGACCGGGTGCCTGCGGCTTATCGACGTTATCTGGAAAATACCTTCCGTAAACTGCTGAAGATTATGGGAACGCCTATTCGAATTGAGTTCCGCTCAGGTGATAACCCTTATGCGGAAACTAAAGAGATTGATCAGAGGCAGGCTCACCGTAAGCGCAGAGTTGAAAAATCGGCACAGTTTGCCAAAGAAAAGCGTAAGACAAAACGTTCCTGACTGGTTCAGGTGAGTAGTCAATGAAAAACAATCTGTTCGAACACATACCTGACGAATTACCTGAAGAGTTGTTTGAGACTCTGCAGGAATCCGGTGGCGTGACAATAGAGCGGATTGTTTCCCGTGGTCATACGACGCCAACAGGGGAGTGGTATGACCAGTCCTGGGATGAGTGGGTGGTGTTGTTAAGCGGTTCAGCTGTGCTGGAGTTTGATGGGGAAAGAGCCCCTGTCACTCTCCATGCCGGTGATTATATTATGCTGCCTTCCGGGTGCAGGCATCGGGTTGCGTGGACTCAACCCGATGTTGATACCATCTGGTTAGCGGTTCATGTTAATTTGTGATTTTTTCCACTTTGCAGATCGCCTCGCCCTCGAAGAATCGTGTGGTCACCCGATCGCCTTCCTGGAGCTGCTGGCTGCTTCGGATAATGGCATCGCCGGCCATGGTGATGGCATAGCCTCTTGAAAGTGTCGCCAGAGGGCTCACGGCGTTCAATTCTCCAGATACTTTCTCCAGTTTTAGGTGACGTCTTTCCAGGCTGCTGGATATGAGCTGAATCAGCTTTTGCCCCATATATTCGTTACGGCTTTTCAGCAGTTCCAATTTACGTTGGGGGTTTTGTTGATTTGCCCGGTCTTTGAGCCGACTCAGGCTTGATTGAGCCCGTTCCAGTTTCAGGGTGATGGCCTGTTTTAACCGGATTTCCAGATCATCCAGCCGCTGGCTGTTGTCTCTCAGGCGATCTCCGGGGTGTCTTAACCGTTTTTGCAGGTTATCAAGCTCTCGCTGGCTTAACTGCAGCTTATGGCGTGTCAGTGTCGTGAGCTTTCTGCTGATCAGGTTAAGCTGATTTAACAGGGCCTGGCGATCCGGGCTGAGGATTTCTGCCGCTGCTGATGGGGTTGCTGCCCGGTGATCAGCCACAAAGTCGGCAATGGTAAAGTCAATTTCATGACCAACGGCACTGACTATGGGGATAGGGCAGCCTGCTATGGCCCTGGCCACCAACTCTTCATTGAATGGCCACAAATCTTCCAGTGAGCCACCGCCGCGACCAATAATCAGTACATCAAACCGGTTGGCACTTGTTGCCAATTTTAGCGCATTGACCAGTTCGTGTTTTGCCTGTTCTCCCTGAACCGAGCTGGGAATAATGGTGACCGGAATGGCAGGGAAGCGTCTTTTCAGTACGGTTAGAATATCCCGAATGGCTGCGCCGGTGGGTGAGGTGATCACCCCGATATGCTTTGGGTGAGCGGGCAGGGGTTGTTTGCGCGTGATGTCGAACAGGCCTTCAGCGGCCAGTTTCGCCTTGAGCATCTCAAAGGCTTTCTGCAGGTCACCGGTGCCGGCATTATCCATGTGTTCAACAATCAGTTGATAGTCGCCTCTTCCTTCATACAGGCTTACGCGCCCCCTGACCATCAACAGCATGCCTTCAGTCGGGACAAACTTAAGCGCTTGGTTACGGTTGCGGAACATGGCGCAGCGAATCTGTGACTGTTTGTCCTTCAGGGTGAAATACCAATGCCCGGAGCTGGGACGGGCCAGTCCGGATATTTCGCCCTCAACACGGACATTATTGAAATTCATCTCCAGCAATCGCCTGGCTTTACCATTTAACTCCGTAACAGAGAGGGCTTTTGCGGATGCCTCAGCGTTTTGCGTCGGTTTGTCTGTAAAGTGGTGCATGGATCAAGCCTGGCAGGGGGATTGTCGGTTTTTTTGGTATTCTGCCTGAATAAGTGGTTTAGCTGAAGTTGAAATATAGGGTATACTTGTCCGAATTTTTTTCCCATAAAATAAACTCTTGGTAACAGGCAATGCTGAGAATTGCACAAGATGCACTCACCTTCGATGATGTCCTCCTCCTGCCCGGCTACTCCGAAGTCCTCCCCAAAGATGTCTCCCTGAAAACCAAACTGACCCGCGGTATTGAGCTGAACATTCCGCTGATTTCTGCGGCAATGGATACCGTTACCGAAGCGTCTCTGGCTATTGCCATGGCCCAGGAAGGCGGAATCGGGATTATTCACAAGAATATGACGCCGGAGCAGCAGGCCGCTGAAGTGCGCAAGGTCAAGAAGCACGAAAGTGGTGTGGTCAAAGACCCGATTACCATTGATGCCAGTGCCACCGTCAGAGACCTTCTGGAGCTGACCTCCAGACATAATATCTCCGGTGTTCCCGTGCTTTCTGGCAACGATCTGGTGGGTATTGTTACCAGTCGTGACGTCCGCTTTGTCTCTAATCTGGATAAAGCCGTTTCCGAGATCATGACCCGGAAAGAGCGTCTGGTGACGGTTCAGGAAGGTACTGATCCGGAGACCGTTCGCAAGCTCCTGCACAAGCATCGTATTGAGAAAGTGCTGGTGGTGGATGATCAGTTCAATCTCACCGGTATGATGACCGTTAAGGATATTAAAAAGGCCCAGCAGTACCCGAATGCATCGAAAGACAGTCAGGGACAGTTGCGAGTCGGGGCAGCGGTAGGTACCGGGGCGGAAACGCCTGATCGTGTTGCTGCCCTGGTGGCTGCTGGCGTTGATGTCATTATCGTCGACACTGCTCATGGCCATTCCCGTGGTGTGATTGAGCGAGTGAAGTGGGTGAAGGAAAACTACCCGCAGGTTCAGGTGATCGGCGGTAATATTGCCACCGCCGAGGCAGGCAGGGCTCTGGTCGAAGCGGGCGCTGATGGTGTTAAAGTGGGTATCGGTCCGGGCTCTATCTGTACTACCCGTATTGTGACCGGTATCGGTGTGCCTCAGATCAGTGCGGTAGCCAATGTGGTTGAAGCGCTGAAAGATACCGGAGTGCCTGTTATTGCTGATGGCGGTATCCGTTTTTCCGGTGATATGGCAAAAGCGATTGTTGCCGGTGCCAGTACCGTCATGCTGGGCAGTATGCTGGCGGGTACTGAAGAAGCGCCGGGTGAAGTGGAGCTTTACCAGGGGCGTAGCTACAAGGCTTATCGTGGCATGGGTTCTCTGGGGGCAATGTCTCAGGCTTCCGGTTCCAGTGACCGTTATTTCCAGAGTGCCGAAGCGGGTGCCGAAAAGCTGGTTCCGGAAGGTATTGAAGGGCGTGTACCTTACAAGGGGCCTCTCCATGCCATTATCCATCAGATGGTGGGTGGCTTGCGTGCCGCGATGGGGTATACCGGTTCTGCTGATATGGAAACCATGCGCACCCGGCCACAGTTTGTTCGCGTGACCAATGCCGGTATGGCCGAATCCCATGTTCACGATGTAACGATTACCAAGGAAGCGCCTAACTACCGAGTTGGTTAAGACTGCTTCACAGCGTTGTTCATGTTGACACCTGCAGCCGGGCAGAAATGAGATAGCTTCTGACCGGCTGTTTACTTTCAGTAAGGGTAAGCCTCCCGGCCCTGCTGATCACAGGACTTAGAGATTAATCATGTCCCAGGATATCCATTCAGACCGCATTCTGATTCTTGATTTTGGCTCCCAGTACACTCAGCTTATCGCCCGAAGAGTGCGTGAGATCGGCGTTTATTGTGAACTTCATCCCTATGATATGGATGATGCCGCTATCCGGGAGTTCAACCCGAAAGCGATCATTTTGTCCGGCGGCCCTGAATCCGTTACTGGTGATAACTCTCCAAAAGCCGCAGATATTGTTTTTGAACTCGGTGTGCCTGTGCTGGGTATCTGCTATGGCATGCAGACCATGGCAGAGCAGATGGGTGGCAAGGTCAGTACCTCTGATCTGCGTGAGTTTGGCTATGCTCAGGTTCAGCTGGAAGAGAAAGTGCGCCTTTTTGATGGCATTGAAGACCATGTTTGTAAAGGTGGTCGTCTGGCTCTGGATGTCTGGATGAGCCATGGCGATAAAGTGACCGCCATACCTGAAGGCTTTGTGGTTGCTGCCTCCACCGGCTCCTGCCCGATTGCGGCCATGGCTTGTGAGGAAAAGCAGTATTACGGCGTCCAGTTCCACCCGGAAGTGACACATACCACCCAGGGATTACGAATTCTTGAGCGTTTTGTGGTTGATATTGCCGGGTGTCAGAAACTGTGGACGCCAGGCAAGATCATCGACGACGCTATTGCCCGTATTCGTGAGCAGGTGGGCGAACAGAAGGTGTTACTGGGGCTGTCCGGTGGTGTTGATTCCAGTGTCGTAGCGGCGCTGCTGCACAAGGCTATAGGTGATCAGCTGGTCTGCGTTTTTGTTGATAATGGTCTGCTCCGCCTCCATGAAGGCGATCAGGTGATGGCCATGTTTGCAGAAAATATGGGGGTTCGGGTTATTCGTGCGGACTCTGAAGCGCTGTTCCTGGGTCGTCTGAACGGTGTGCAGGACCCTGAAGACAAGCGCAAGATTATTGGCAATACCTTTATCGAAGTGTTTGATGAACATGCCAGTGCCCTGGACAACATCACTTTTCTGGCCCAGGGCACCATCTATCCCGATGTTATTGAGTCTGCTGGTTCAACAACCGGTAAGGCCCATGTCATCAAGTCCCATCATAATGTGGGCGGGCTGCCGGAAGAGATGAAGATGGAGTTGGTTGAGCCGTTGCGTGAGCTGTTCAAGGATGAGGTTCGAACCATAGGTCTGGAACTGGGTCTGCCTTATGACATGGTATACCGTCACCCATTCCCGGGGCCGGGCCTCGGTGTTCGTATCCTGGGCGAGGTCAAAAAGGAATATGCGGATATTCTCCGCCAGGCGGATGCTATTTTCATTGAAGAACTGCGTAAGGCCGACTGGTATCAAAAGACCAGCCAGGCTTTTGCTGTTTTCCTGCCGGTGAAATCCGTTGGCGTGGTGGGTGATGGTCGCCGCTATGAGTATGTGATTGCCCTGCGAGCGGTGGAAACCATAGACTTTATGACCGCTCGCTGGGCTCACCTGCCCTATGATCTGCTGGAAAAAGTCTCTAATCGGATCATCAATGAAATTGAGCATGTTTCCAGGGTGACCTATGATGTATCCAGTAAGCCACCGGCTACGATTGAGTGGGAGTGATACAGATATTATAAAATGTAATATCTGATTCCTTTACTTATACTTGCTTTGGGTATTTATATCGGGAGCAATGGTGCATAATGCGCCCATTCAGGGGTGATGTAGCGAGTATCCTCTTGCTACATTCCTGCCTGTGATCCTCTTTCCCTAGTTAGAGGCGCGCTGTTTATCAGTAAATCGGAATAGGGTGACGTCCGTAGTCCGATTGAAAGGAAATGGCGCCGAAGTGAGCCTGGTGGTCAACCTGCCTCACTGGTAGTGCATCGAACAGGTGTACTACTGTCACAGTTTTTACTGTGGAGAGCTAACGGGTACCAGAGAGCGCTGATGAGGTTTTCTTTATTCGCGCTTCCTCCATGTACGCTTGCCTCCTGATCTAATTACAACTGGTTCACTCATCCTGATAAGCACTGGAATAATGGGCATGGGTGATCAATAAACGAGATCAGTTTTTATGGAATTAACCAGTTTCAGTGATTCGTCGTTATCATTATTGGCCCCAGCCATTGCAATTATTCTGGCAGTCATAACCCGGAAAGTATTATGGTCTCTGGGCGCTGGTATAGTCACCGGTGCGTTACTGCTGACCGGCTTGAATCCGCTTATCACCATTCACCGTATTTTTGATGGGTTTGTTGGTGTGTTTTGGGATGAAGGCCTTAATTTCAGCAATCTCTATATTCTGTTGTTTTTGCTGGTTCTGGGTGTGATCACCAGCCTGATCACTATTTCTGGTGGAGCCAGGGCCTTTGGTGAGTGGGCTCGTGAGCGTGTCAAGACGCGTCAGGGATCGCAGGTACTGACGGTCTTTCTCGGTGTTATCATTTTTATTGATGATTATTTCAACAGCCTTGCCGTGGGGAGTATCAGTAAGCCTCTCACTGACCGGCACAAAGTCTCAAGAGCCAAGCTCGCTTATTTGATTGATTCGACCGCTGCCCCAATCTGCGTAATTATGCCAATTTCAAGCTGGGGTGCTTATATCATTGCTCTGGTGGGTACTATTATGGCGACCCACGGTGTTGGTGGCGATAGCCCGGTCTTTTCATTCCTGGCCATGGTTCCAATGAACCTTTATGCAATTTTTGCGCTGGCGCTGGTTTTCTTTACCGCAGCCATGGATCTTAATGTTGGCCCCATGGCCAGACACGAGAGTGCAGCGCTTGCTGGCAATCTGTTTGATGCCAATAAGGGTAACCCTCCGGGCGCTCCAGCTCTGGAAGAAGATGAAAATGGCCGAGTGGCGGATCTGGTGTCACCGATTCTGGTGTTGGTGCTGGCAACGATGGCTGCCATGATCTGGACGGGGTATACCGCTCTTGCTAGTGATGATCAGGCATTTTCCATTCTGGGTGCCTTTGAGAATACCGATGTTACGTTATCACTGATCAGTGGCGGTATGATTGGTCTTCTGTTTGCGATAGCCCGGTTGCTGGGTCGAAATATTTCCGGAAACACCTGGAAGAAGGCGATCGCTGAGGGCAGCAGGTCAATGTTGCCAGCTATCTATATTCTTGTGTTTGCCTGGGTTCTGACCGGAATAATTGGCCAGCTGGAGACCGGTAAGTATCTGGCTAGTCTGGTTAGTGGGAATATTTCCCCCAGCTTTCTGCCCATGATGCTTTTTATTGTCTCTGGTGTGATGGCTTTTGCTACCGGAACCAGTTGGGGTACCTTTGGTATTATGTTGCCCATTGCCGGAGATATGGCGGCTGCAGCGGACATAGCCATGATGCTGCCCATGTTGGCCTCTGTGCTGGCAGGTGCTGTGTTTGGTGATCACTGCTCCCCGATTTCTGATACCACAATCCTTTCGTCCACCGGGGCATCCTGTCACCACATGGATCACGTCAATACTCAGCTTCCTTACGCGCTTGGCATAGCGGCTGTAGCCATGTTCGGGTATCTGGTAATGGGGATTACTCACTCGATTTCCTTAGGCTTTGTTGCATCACTTGTGGCGTTTACAGGTCTTATTATTCTGTTCAGAAGGATTTCTTTGAAGTCCCGCTTATTGGCACCTGCTTCCGGTCATCTGGCCAAGTAATTAAGCTGCACTATGCTTAAGGAGAGGCAGGGATGCCTTTTTGAACTTATTTAAATCAAGAGCATGGATGCTATGAGCTTTGAACAATTGATGAATTCATACGCTGCTCGTCAGCAGATAGATGAGCTGGAGTATGAAAACGACAGATATTCTCTGTTGGTTAATGGTCGGATAGAGGTTGCCTGTTTTCAGGCCAATGGTCGCTTTTATGCTTATAGCATCATTGCCAGGCTGCCCGGGGATAATAGTAAGCGTGAAGAATTGTTGATCAGGCTGCTGGGAAAAAACCTGGCTCTGGTTGCCCATGAGCGTGTTTCATTGTGTATCGACCCTGATGTCGATGCTCTGGCTCTATATGCTTCTGCTCCGATAAAGAGCCTGAATGTTGATGGTATTGAAGAGGTCATTGCAGCATTGGCCAATAATCATGCACTTTTTGTCAATTGGGTTGAGCAAAGTGCCCCCCCTGGCCCTGCCATGATGTTCATGTCCTAATAGAAGCTGCTGTCAGTTCGATATATAAGGTATGTCAATGATTAGAGTTGTTCGATATGCCTTTGAAAAAGCAGCAATCCACTGGTTCCTCAATATTTGGTTGCCTGGTTGCCAGTACTGAAGCTGCCTATTTCAATGGACTCCGGCGTGCCAATGACGGATTTCTGAAAGCCATCATCCGTTACAGTCGATTCAAAGAGATACATATATTTTCCCCTCAGTCGTTATTGCCGGAGTTGAGAACCGGCTGGGAATCTTTTCTTCAGCATTATGGCAGTGATAAAGCCATCCATTTCTTACCGGCTCATCAGTTAAACCGGTATTTTTCCAGGGTCAGGTACCAGGTTTTTCATCAGGGGGATCCCTGGGTTGGTCATCTCGCAGCGCTTCGTGATGCGTACTGTGTGGAACCATTTCCTATTACGGGTCGGGCTCATACGTTGAGTACCGACTCAAATATGTCAAATACCCGTGATCTTCTGTTGTCACCGCTAAAAAGCTGTGACGCAATTTTATGCAGCAGCGAAGCGCAGAAAAAAGTGATGATGCGTCTGTTGTCTGCTGCAAGTTCCAGTATTTCAGATCATATTGGTGTGGCTATACCTTACAAGGGGAGTGTTGCGAAGCTGCCCCTGGGGATAGATCCTGATGAGCGTTATGCAGGAAGTAAAGAGGAAGCCAGAGGGGTATTGGGTGTTGCTCAGGAATCTTTTGTCATTTTAACCCTTGGCCGGATTGCTCCTTCAAACAAGATGGACCTCCATCCGGTATTGCTGGTAATGAATGATCTGGTGGAGGGTTATGGGCACCGAAATATCAAATGGATTATTGCGGGTGCAGGAGATGCTGGCAATCCAGCTGTGCAGTCCTTGTTAAAACAAGCTTATGATTTAAACCTTGAAGGCAGTGTCCGCTTTGAGCTGGAAATTGCAGATGACCGTAAACATCAATGGCTGTCAGCCTGTGATCTGGTTCTGACGCTTTCGGATAATATTCAGGAAAGTTTTGGCATCGTACCTCTGGAAGCAATGGTTAATGGCAGGGCTGTTGTTTTATCCGACTGGAATGGCTATTCAGAATTGGTTGAGGATGGGGTCAGTGGCTGTTTGATTGAAACCGTATCGACAGATCTGGATGATCTCGCCCGTCCGCTTGGTTCATTATTGACGGACCATGCCCATTTGCTGCAAGCCCAGGGGACAGCGGTTAATTTAAGCCAATGTTCAGAGAAAATTCATCAGCTGATTCAGGAGCCTGAACTTCTGTCTGGCATGGGAGAGCGGGGAAGGCAGAGGGTATTTGAGAATTATCGATGGGAAGCCATTGTTGATGAGTATCATCAGTTGGTGAGTGACCTGAATAAAGACGCTGATCAGATTTCCCGATTAAATAAAAGGCCAGTGGGGCTTCCTTATCATCAGATATTTGAGCATTACCCAGCCAGTCAGTTGGCAGATGACCAGTTCCTTACGACAACGGATCGAGGTGTTAGATTGCTGCTGAGATCCGAGCAGTTTGTTCACTATACCGAAATGGACTCATTGTTAAAAACGGACCTGATTGACCAAGTGGCCCGTCTTTGTCTATCCGGTTGCCATGTGACGGACTTGAAGGCGAAGTTTTCTCAGGAACCGGCACTTCTGTTGAATATTATGTGGATGTGTAAATATCAACTGCTGGCCCTGACCGATAAACCGTCAACAAAGCAGGCTAACCATCAAACAAGATGGTGGCCTGAAGAGCAAAGGCTCCCGGCTGAGGTGATGCTGCATCTGGATTGTGTCGAGCCTCATCGGTTCAGGCTTCTGGAGCCTTTGCTCTGCTGGCTGGATGTGCAGCTGGCGTTTTACCATAACCAGTCAGAATGCCCTGAATTTCGAGCGAGCCTGCTCAAGCCCTTTGCTGCAAAGCTGGATGGCCAGCTGTTGCAGGCAATTGGCTGGGTTGCTGAGATGAAAGGGACTGTGCAATATACCGATGTGTTGGACTCTGTCGTTGAGCAGGGCGGGCTGGTATTCCTGAGTGCTGAATTTCCTTTGTGGTATCGTTTGAACCGCTTATGGATTATCCGTGTACTGAAAGACTTTAAACAATTATTTGCCCGGTTTTACAGAGATCTTGGGGGTGTCAATCAGCTGTTTTCTGATCGCTGGCAACAGCCAGCGCAGAGTATTGCCCGTCTTGATTTTCCGTTAAGTACGTCGTCTTCTTGCATGATTGCCATTATCGTTTGCGATAATGGCGAGAAGCTGGTTTATAAAAACAGGGATCTGGCTGTCGAACGGCAGATTATCGGGCATACTGCTGATAACAGTAATATCGCCGGTAAGCTTAACCAGTGGCTGGGTGGGCAGCCTGGACTGGCAACCATAAGAATATTGTCTGGATCTTTTCAAGGCGCTTACGGCTATTGTGAGTTTGTTGATAGGGATCTCAATGAGGCGCTGGATGATCAGCAGATAAACGATTATTACCAACGCCTGGGAGTTATTGCTGGTTTATCGATCCTGTTGGGAATGGGAGATGTTCATAATCGGAATGTCGTATCCAGAAATGGCATACCTCATCTTGTGGATGTTAAAGCTGCTTTCTGTCCGGGTGTTATAAAAGCGTTCGAGTCTGAGTTGAACGATCCCCAGAGAGCCTTCTGTGGCACGGATAACAGCTTTATGCTCACGTCTCTCTGGAGCGTTGTTGAACAGTTCCACTTTAATGGTTATCGGGATTGCCTCTTCCAGTTGGTTAATGGCGAATTGATTGGGATGCCGCCGGTGAAAGAGAGTCTGGTGACCAATAATTGGGTTCGGACCGGTGCGAGTGACACGTTATCTAACATCAAGCCTTTCCTTTGCAGTCAATATGCCAATGCTTTTGAAAAAGGCCTGGATGCTACGTTCAGGGTTGTTGTGGATCATCACGATGACTGGTGTGCGCTTCTGGAGCGTTGTAAAGGGATGACTGTTTGTCACTTACCGCGTTTAGATCAGGAGTTCTATTGGCAACAGAAAGTGAATCTATGGACATTTCATGGCTTTCAGGCATTCTCAGGAAAGCGTCTCAAGGGGTATTTTGACAGGGTGGTAAGTCGATTATGTCAGGGGGCAGAAGAGATTCAACGCTGGGGTGAACCTGAGTGGTTTGAACCTGCAATAGCGCTGTCAGATGAGTTGGTGAAGAATTTGCTTTCTGGCTCAATTACTGAGTTCAGGCGTGAAGTTGGAGGCAAGGGGGTATTCAGTGAGTCTGGTTCCGGGCTATCTGAAAGGGTAGTTTCTGACCATTATTTTTCAGTTGATACGTTAAGCAAGTCTGTCCGTCTGGTGCAGACTATGGCTGAGAACCCTCAGCAACTGGAGCAATTTCTAATCTTTCTTACGGCGGTGGTCAAGCAGTGGATGATTGAGAAAGCGGTGCCGGGGAAAAACTTCCCGGAAGCTTTGCGAGCTAAGCTTCCGGAATAAGCTATTGGCCGTGGATGTTGGCTAGAAGTTCTCTGGCCATTTCAGCGGGTTCTGCCTCTTTTGAAGACAGCAGTGGTTTAAGGTAGTCTTCACTTTCTTTATTACGTCCCTCAAACATCAAAGCTAATCCCAGAAAAGCCTTGATAGTAGGGTCTTCAGGGTGCTTTGCCAGACCTTCCTTGTGCAGCAGGTCAATAGCTTCCTGATGACGTTTTCGATTCATAAACTCAAGGGCAAAGCCAATGGTGCTAAGTGGGCTGTCAGGCCTGGCAGCTTCAATACCGTTGAAAATGCCAAAAGCATGTTTTGGCAGTCCGGTTCCGCTGGCCATAAAGCCAATATCCGCCAGAGTTTTTAAAAGCTTGTCATCAATCATTGCTGACTATCTCCATCCATAAAATTAGTTTAGAGCTTCTGAATAATACTCTGTATCGTATCCTTGATGGATTTGACGATACTTGAACGAAGACCTTCAACAATCATGTACTTGTTGAACTCTACCTGGAACTCAACCATATCCTTGGTACTGTTAGGATCCATATTGGCGACACGGGTTTTCAGTGCTGTGTCGAGCGCTTCTGCCTGGCTTCCGAATGTTTCAGATACTTTGTCAAAGCTGAAACCGGCGCTTCCTGGCTGATTGTAATTCGGGTTGTAGGTATCCTGATATGCCATGGCTGAGTTCCCTCTCAGGCTTTTGATTGACCGTGATGCTGTTTCCAGCTCTTATCAACGACCTCCATAGCCGCAACTACTGCGGTGAGCAGGCTGTCGATTTTTGAAAAATCTTCCGGAGCTGCGCCTTTATCTTTTAATCCTTTCAGGCGAGTCGCTTCAGAGAGTAAATGGTTAAGGATCTGATCCCGGTAAGAGCCGTCCTTATCTTGAATCAACTGTTCTTCAGTTGTTGAGAGAAGAATATTCTCTTCATTTTTCGGTTTGTCCGTCACGGTTCCCTCCAAGACGGTATTTGATTCTGTCAGTTCCGTTAGCTAATAAAAGATACTCAAGGTTGATATCTTCAATTATATACCCATTAGAAAGTTTTGCTCCTATGAGGTACTTGGAACCATCTATCAGTATCACGTAAGGCACTTTGCCCATACTGATACCGCGTATATTTAACGATAAAGGTGATTGACTGTCCGTTATTGTACCTCCTGCATACTTGGTAGCTAATTCAATGGATGGTTTGTTGGCGTATTTTTTCTGAAACTTGGCTACTACCGTTTGCAGGTCATAAACTTGTCCTTCATCCAGCAGGTGCCCTTTCAGGATCACCGTTTGATCCCGGGTGACGACATGAATTCTTGGTATCAACCCTTTTTCCCGCAGCATGGATTTGAGGGTATTGACCCGACTAATCTGGTTCTCAACCTGATCAACAACTGACGTAAGCCCATAAATCTCCTGTTTGAGCATGCTGATAATATTATCAAGCTCATCAGAAGTTGAAACATATCCGGTTATCACCAGAGATCCGGGCGTGTTATCCAGCTCCAGCTCAAGTTTGTCATAACCACGGTCTCTGAGAAGCAGTTCAGCGTTATCACGCATTTCATTCATAACAATGATCTGCAAATTAAAAGGAATGCCCTGCTTTCTGAGAAATTTTTGCAGTTCAAGTCTGTCCTGCAGCGTTGGTGTATAACCCGACACGAGTAATGATTTGTCGGGCAGCTGTTTGAACTTTACCTCTTTAAGTCCAAGCTGGTCTCTGGCTTTTGCTGAGATTTCGAGCACTCCCGGGATGCTTGTTACTTTTTGTACTTCGGTATCCGTGTTGGAGATCATCAGACTCACGCCGGCTATCACAATCAGCAGTATGACTGGAATGGCGGCAAGCCATCTTTTATCAATACTTGCTATAAAGGATGTATCATCAAAATCGTCCTCATCTTCTTCGTCATCCTCTTCATCCACATCTGGCAGTGGCTGCTGAAAGTCAGATCCAGATAGATCAAGCTCATCTGCGTCCGGAGATGGCAGCTCTTCCTCGCTGACAGTCAGTTCCTGTGTTGGGGGAGGTGCTATGTTCGGCAGTGCCAGAGATGGCCACTCTGTATCAGCGGGGCCGATAGCTATAAACAGGCTGCTTGAGGTAACAATATCAAAGTGGCGGTACTGAATACTCGAACCTGCGGGCTCGCCATTTACATATAAAGGGGTATCCGCTGTGCTTGATTGGATTTTGATCTGGCCATCATTGGAAATCTCAATAATGAGCTCGATATCATTCAGGTTGTCGTCGGTTAATACCAGGTCACAACCATCATCTTTACCCAGGGAGTACCTGCCCGGCTCGATGGGGATCTCGGCACCAATATGGTTGCCGGAGAGTATTTTCAGGTAAAATTCAGTCATCAATGACCTCCTGCCATGGTAAAGCAGAAAATGATCTGACTGGGCTCGTAGACGGTTTTATGGTCAACATCCTGTTGATTCTGTCCGTAGTTAGTACTGGTGTCTTTACGTGCTCTGACTATCTGCGTAAATTGTGTCTTAAAAAATAGATTAAGGTAAAAAAAACGTCATTGCCAGAGATTACATGATAATTATTCGGCAAATTCGTCACTAATTAGATGCCTATCGATAAAATGTTGGGTAAAATTTCCTGAAAAGGTTAAATAGCCCTGATAACAATAACCATAAAATAAGAGGCGCAGTGTTATGGATGCATCATTCTGGAATGGTAAAAGGCCTGCTGGGGTTGGTGATTCTGTTAACCCTGATGAGTATTCCAGTGCTTTATCTGTGATCAATGCTTTTTTACATGAGAATGGCTCGCTCCCCGCATTTACGGGCATTGGACATACACTGACTTATGCTGAGATTGATCTTTACAGTCAGCGGTTTGCAGCATACATCCAAAGAAATACTGATCTGCAACCGGGGGATCGAATTGCTATTCAGATGCCCAATCTTCTACAGTACCCGATTGTCGTTTATGGCGCGTTGCGAGCAGGATTGGTTATCGTAAATACCAACCCGCTTTATACTGCCCGGGAAATGCTGCACCAGTTCAAGGACTCGGGAGCAAAGGCGTTAGTATTTTTTGAAAACTTTGGTGATCTCGTTGAAGAGGTGGTTAGTCAGACAGATATCAAGCATCTTTTTGTGACCCGGCTTGCTGATATGGTTCCGGCTCCGAAACGGCAGGTGGTTAATTTCCTGGTCAAATATGTTAAGAAGATGGTGCCACGGTATTCCTTGCCCCAGGCAGTTCCGCTGCTTGACACCTTCAAAGCTGCAAAAGCCTCTGACTATCAACCGATTCCGGAGGGTAAGCTCTCTGATCCGCTGGTACTTCAATACACTGGTGGTACTACCGGGGTGGCCAAAGGTGCCATTCTGACTAACAGGAATTTGATAGCAAATATGCTTCAGTCCAAAGAGATGCTGTCTCAAGTGGATGAACAGGGGCAGAAAATCTTAAAAACAGGGCACGAAACGCTTATCGCACCTTTACCGCTTTATCACATATATGCCTTCACAGTGCATTTAATGTGTATGCCGTTTATGGGGAATCACAGTATTCTGATAGCTAACCCGAGAGATACAGATACATTTATCAAGTCGATTAAGCCGTGGCGTTTTACAGCTTTTATTGGCTTGAATACCTTATTTGCCAGCTTGCTGAATCATCCCAAATTTAAAGAATGTGATTTATCAGGCTTAAAGGTGACTTTATCCGGAGGGACAGCGCTGCAGGAGGCAACGGCTCAAAGGTGGCATAAAGAGACCGGGTGTATTATTTCTGAAGCTTATGGGTTAACAGAGTGTTCTCCCGCCGTTTGTATGAATCCGGCCGGTGATTTGTCACAGCCAGGTACTGCGGGCCTGCCAATACCTTCCACAGAGCTGAAAACCATAGACGATAATGGTGGTGAGACTGCGATAGGTGAGCCTGGTGAGCTTTGTGTCAGGGGGCTGCAGGTTATGTCCGGATACTGGCAGCGAGCTGAAGCAACAGCCGAAGTACTCAGTACGGATGGTTGGCTGAAAACCGGTGATGTCGCTGTGATCCAGGAAGATGGGTTTGTCAGAATTGTTGACCGCATCAAGGATATGATTCTGGTTTCCGGTTTTAATGTCTATCCGAATGAAATTGAGGATGTTGTTTCCGGTCATCCGAAGGTGGCAAACTGTGCGGCCATTGGGGTTCCCGACGAAAACTCCGGGGAGAAGGTCAAGTTGTTTGTTATCAAGTCAGATGACAGTCTCACAGCTGACGAGTTACTAAGCTGGTGCCGTGATTATCTGACGGCCTATAAAGTGCCCAAAGTGTGTGAATTTCGTGATGAATTGCCGATGACACCGGTTGGCAAGATTTTGCGCAAAGACCTCCGGTAGTCCGAGGTTGTGAGTTAACCTGTTATGGTTTGGTGGGATCCATTCGGAAGGGTGGTCTCTTTATCACAAGTCCTGTAATCCCTGGTAATCAGGGTTACAGGATATTTTTATCTGTCGTTTATATGTCAAGGCGATTTTGACAGTCAGTTATGCTGATTGCTGGTCATGGTTTGAGAAATAACGATGCAGTATTTCAGGGTCGTCTTTCAAGGCATTAAATGCGTCTTTGGCATCGGTGGGTGTGATGCTGGTGCGTTCCAGCTTCATGCGATGTATAGAAGCATCAAACCAGAACCAGTGATTGTCTTCGGTAAGGCATAAGGCTCTAACTGAATAGCTGGTCGCTGGAATGAAGGGCAGGGGCATTCCACTGGTTAGTTGCTTTCTGACAATGGTGGAATTTTGACAAGAGTAGGTGGTGTTGTGGTAAATCCGCTCGAAACGGTTGAATTCGTGACCAAACATCTTGTTTGCCATAATGTCCTGTTTTTGACTCAGGTAATACAGTGCAAAAATGCCAGCCACAATCAGGATAAAGCTTTCCATTTTTCATACCTCGTGGGTTAATGCACTGGGCTTCCCTGCGGCTTCGGAAAACCCTTATATGTATTCTATACGCATTTGTACAACTATGTTCAATTAACATCGCTGATGAGGTTGGGGTTTTTACCGGAGAGGGATCACAAGGCCCAGTCAGCAATCATCTGTTTGGCTATCGGCCGAAAAGCATCTTTTCCATAGAGTGCATCAACTAATTTAAATGAAAATCCCATGGCATTGCCCGGGCCCTGGGCTGTTATAACCCGTTTTTTTTCATCGACCACTACGGTGTTTCCGGGATGTGCCAGGGCGCCTTCCATTTGCTCCATAAAGCTGGGGTAGCAAGTCGCGTGGACGTTATCCAGTAAACCGTGATGAGCGAGAACAACCGCAGGCGAGGCGCATAAAGCGGCATACCATTTTCCGGCTTTTTGCTGGTCATGCAGCAGTGTTATCAGCGTTTTGCAATTCTTCAGGTTCTCGGCACCGGGCATACCACCAGGAAGGGCGATCAGGTGAAACGGCTTGCCTGTGCAGGCCTCAATGTGCACATCTGCTGTGATCTGTGTTTTGTGTGAGGTGGTGATGGTCTGTTTGCCATCAGGAAGGCAGCTGGCTACAGTGACTTGTGCGCCCGCTCTCCTGAGTGTATCTATGATGGTCACAGCTTCAATGTCTTCAGAGCCATCAGCAATTGGGATGAGAACCTGTCTTGGCATGGTAGACCCTCATTAGAAGGTGGGGTGTTAGGTAAATGTCTGCAGCTTAAGGCCGTATGGGATCTTGTGCGGGTAGTTAAAACTGAGAGATAAAGCTTCTGTATATTGGCTCTCTTCTGCGCAGAATCAGACTACAAAATGAGAAAAAATGAATAACAGGATTGTTTTATCGTCGCTTTCAGTTCGCATTAAGATATTTAAACAGGCTCTAATGCCGACAGAATGTTAATCTAGCAGATAGTTAGGGCTGGTGAGATAAATTTGATGATGAATTGGTATTATGCCAGTTGCCCGGCAAGGTTGTAGCCGAGGGTGTAGCCACTATGGTAATCAGACACAAGGTGGTTTCTGTGTCTTGTTCCTCTGGAGGTGTTCAGTGGCTTCAGTGGCGAGATATGAACCAGATGTACGCTTGAGTCTTGTGCAACTGATTCCGCAAGATCTGCCGCCTGGTTGTAAATGATGTTCTGGTCTTTTATCAGCGTTGACACGGCTGGCATTTGACGATTTTGCCAGGCATAAATTTTTGACCCGGTCGCTGAGCTTTTACGAAAGTTTGCTTGCCTGGTTCTAAGTACAACAATCTGATTATGGCCGTCATCAATCGCTTTCTTTATTGGCAAGGGGTCTGATAAGCTGCCATCGGTCAGGGCGTGGTCATTAACCAATACTGGTTTTCGATAAATCATGGGTAAGGCGCTGCTTGCCTTTAATGTGTCGTTGATCACCTCGTTTGGTGTGTTGCTGTCAATGCTGTGATAAACGGGTTTTCCGCTTTCAATGCATGTGCTGACAACGGTAAAGCGTTGAGTGTTCAGTCTCTTTCTGAAACGGTCAAAGTTTAAAGCGTTTTGCTGTGAAAGCTTATGGAAAAACCAATCAAGATCAAACAGATCCCCGCCCCTGATATGGCGCAGAATACTGATAAACTCAGAGTCAAGGCATAGATTGGTATAGATATCCAGATTGCGTCCACGTTGACCCGCAATAAATGAACTGAGATTCAGCGCGCCAGACGATACGCCATAGTAGCCATCGAAAGCTTTGACTCTTTTATCAAGAAAAGCGTCCAGAATACCAGCGGTGAAAATACCACGCATACCTCCACCTTCAACAACCAGCGCTCTTTTTATGGATGAGGAGGGGGCGATGTGTTGCATGGTTGGAGTGTTGAGGTTATGGATTGAAATAAGATGGTTGCGGGAGCCGGATTCGAACCAACGACCTTCGGGTTATGAGCCCGACGAGCTACCAGACTGCTCCATCCCGCGACAAAACTGTTCAGCTGATTCTTTCAAAAATAAAGAAACATCAACTGCTTTACAAAAGTGGTTGCGGGAGCCGGATTCGAACCAACGACCTTCGGGTTATGAGCCCGACGAGCTACCAGACTGCTCCATCCCGCGACAAAACTGTTCAGCTGATTCTTTCAAAAATAAAGAAACATCAACTGCTTTACAAAAGTGGTTGCGGGAGCCGGATTCGAACCAACGACCTTCGGGTTATGAGCCCGACGAGCTACCAGACTGCTCCATCCCGCGACAAAACTGATCAGCTGATTCTTTCAAAAATAAAGAAACATCAACTGCTTTACAAAAGTGGTTGCGGGAGCCGGATTCGAACCAACGACCTTCGGGTTATGAGCCCGACGAGCTACCAGACTGCTCCATCCCGCGTCGAAAGAGAGGAGAATTATAGGGACGCTGGTTATAATGTCAAGGATTACCTGCGGCAAAAGAGAGGATGAAAGTGAGTGCGGTATCGGTTATGCAGGAATACCGCACGACAGTTGACAATTATTAGCTGGCCACCGCTTTATTCGCGATCAACTGGTTCACGACTTCAGGATCTGCCAGCGTTGATGTGTCGCCAAGGTTTTCGAACTCGTCAGCAGCTATTTTCCGGAGAATCCGCCTCATGATTTTTCCAGACCGGGTTTTGGGAAGTCCCGGGGCCCACTGAATAATATCCGGGGTAGCAATCGGCCCTATCTCTTTTCTTACCCAGTCCTTCAGGTTCTTTTTCAGGTCTTCACTGCTGTCTGCCCCGCTATTGAGCGTGACATAAACATAGATCCCCTGGCCCTTGATATGGTGTGGGAAACCGACAACCGCAGCTTCCGCCACCTGCTGATGAGCTACCATTGCCGATTCTATTTCTGCTGTTCCCATACGGTGGCCGGAAACATTAATGACATCATCCACACGACCGGTGATCCAGTAATAGCCATCTTCATCCCTTCGGGCTCCGTCACCTGTTGTATACATACCTTTAAACGATGAGAAGTAGGTTTGAACAAACCGTTCATGATCTCCATAGACGGTTCTGGCTTGTCCGGGCCAGCTATCCAGGATAACAAGATTGCCTTCTCCGGGGCCATGGATCAGACGACCCATGTTATCTACCAGGGCAGGCTGTACACCAAAGAATGGTCGCGTGGCTGAACCCGGTTTAAGGTCAGTGGCTCCCGGAAGTGGAGTCAGCATCGCAGCGCCTGTTTCGGTCTGCCACCAGGTGTCGACGATAGGGCAGCGCTCATCACCAATGGTTGAGTAGTACCAGCTCCAGGCCTCAGGGTTAATGGGCTCCCCGACAGAGCCCAGCAATCTCAGTGAGTTTCGATGAGTGTCTTTGACCACCGCATCGCCTTCTGCCATTAATGAGCGGATAGCCGTTGGTGCGATATAAAGAATATTCACAGCGTGTTTATCGATGATTTTGCTGATGCGATTGGTTTCAGGATAGTTAGGCACTCCCTCATGCATCACAATGGTTGCGCCATTCAACAGAGGGCCATAGGTGACGTATGAGTGTCCGGTAATCCAGCCAACGTCAGCATTGCACCAGAAGACTTCGCCGGGTTGATAGTCAAATACATATTGATGGGTCATGGAAGCGTATACCAGGTAGCCACCTGTGGTATGCATGACACCCTTTGGCTTTCCGGTAGAGCCTGAGGTGTAGAGGATAAAGAGTGGATCCTCGGCATTCATCTCCCTGGCTTCGCAGTGTGGCGAAGTGAGTGCCGTTAGCTCCTGCCACCAGACGTCACGGTGACGATGCCAGGCAATATCAGCGCCTGTGTGCTTGAGAACAATGACCTTCTCAATGGTGTGTGTGTCGGGGTGTGTCAGTGCTTCATCGACGTTGCTTTTCAGAGGGACTGTGCGCCCGCCTCGAACACCTTCATCGGCAGTCACGACAATCTTTGCTTTTGAGTCAATGATTCTTCCTGCCAGAGCCTCCGGTGAGAATCCGCCAAACACCACGGAATGAATGGCCCCGATACGGCTGCAGGCCAGCATGGCAACGGTGGCTTCGATGACCATGGGCATATAGATCGCTACCACATCACCTTTGCGAACACCCTGACTCTTCAATGCATTGGCAAAGCGGCATACCAGCTCATGCAGTTCCCGGTAGGTCACCTTTCTGGCTTCACCTTCATCATCCGGCTCCCAGATAATGGCCAGCTGGTCGCCTCGCTCTTCCAGGTGTCGGTCAAGGCAGTTGTAGGACGCATTGGTGGTACCATCATAAAACCAGTTGATGCTGACGAAGTGGTCGTCAAAAGAGACTTTTCTGACTTTGGAGAAAGGCTGGAACCAGTGAATGCGTTGGCCATGTTCGCGCCAGAAGCCTTCAGG
The DNA here is from genome assembly GCF_002864045.1 of Endozoicomonas acroporae. Classification (GTDB taxonomy): domain Bacteria; phylum Pseudomonadota; class Gammaproteobacteria; order Pseudomonadales; family Endozoicomonadaceae; genus Endozoicomonas; species Endozoicomonas acroporae. Next base: position 80,602 of record NZ_PJPV01000047.1, on the reverse strand, counting down.
GTTAATGATGGATTGCTGATACATTTCCAGATACTGGTCGTTGTTAACCAGTGTGTTCTCAAGAGCAGCAGGTTTTACTGGATAAACGGAGGTGTCAGACATATCACTTCCCTTAGTGTTGTTATTATTATTTAGTCCAAAATGACTCAGGCGGTTGTTATTTTGTTCAGGTTGAGTGATGGCTCAATAAAACGACTGTGAACGTATTTATTGAAGTGTTGTCAGTTTAGGATTTGCAGGGATTTCTGGTATTAGACTTTGGTCTTAACTTCTATCAGATAAAGTATCCGATCCCGGTTTTGTGTAAATAATAACCCTATCACTATTTTGACTGATATCGAAAGTATCAGCCTTCTGACTAACGTACGATCAAGGGCGACATTCCACGGGCACCGGTGTATATTTCGCTGAGAAATGCCACAGAAAATTCTGCTTTGGCGTAATGACTTATAAGAATAATAGCTATGTCTGGATGGATACTGGCAATTATTGCCACAGTGTACGTCGCCTGTCTTTTTGTTGCCGCCTGGTTTGGTGATTATCGGGGGGCTGCTTTCAGGAAACGCTGGCAGCCCTTGATTTACAGCCTTTCTCTGGCTGTTTACTGCACTTCCTGGACTTTTTTCGGTGCCGTGGGGCAGGCCAGTGAAAACCTGTGGTCATTTCTTCCCATCTATCTTGGTCCCATCCTGGTTTTTGTTCTTTTCTGGAAGCTTCTGGTCAAGCTGATTACTGTCAGTAAACAGGAGAACATTACGTCCATTGCCGACTTTATCGCTTCCCGTCATGGTCGCTCCCACTTTATGGCAATTCTGGTGACCCTCATTCTGGTCATTGGTGTGCTTCCCTATATAGCGTTGCAGCTAAAAGCTATTGTGATGGGCTTTGCTCAGCTGACGGATGACAGTCCAGGGTCTGGCCGATGGTCTCGGGAAGATCTGGCATTAGCCATCACCTTAACCCTGAGTGTTTTTGTCATTATGTTTGGTACCCGAAAGTTGGATGCTACCGAGCACCAGAATGGCATTATGACGGCTATTGCCTTTGAGTCTCTGGTTAAGCTCTCGGTTTTCCTGTTGGTGGGAATCTGGGTTTCGTGGGCTGCTGTGGATCATATTAATCTTGATGCCATCATCCAGCCGGGTGACGGGAGTGCCGGGATCAGCTGGTTTGATAGTGTTATCATGCCTACGGTAATGGCCATGGCAGCCATACTGTGTCTGCCCCGGCAGTTTCATGTCACGGTGGTAGAAAACAGCAGCATTGATGATTTCCATAAGGCGCGATGGCTGTTTCCTGCCTATTTGTTGTTACTGGCTCTGTTTGTGATACCCCTGGCGCTGGCTGGCAATCAACTATTGGGCAGCACTGTGCCCGGTGATGCCTATTTGATTGAACTGCCAAAGCTGATGGGCAACTTACCCATGGCTGTGCTGGCTTTTCTGGGGGGCGTGTCTGCTGCCATCAGCATGGTGATTGTGGCAACACTGGCTTTGACCACCATGGTATCCAATGAAATTTTAATGCCATTACTGCTGCGCAGAAATAATCACAGTTACCGGGGCAGTAATGACTTTTACCAGTTCAGTGGCCTGTTGCTGACGGTAAGACGTACGACGATTGTCATTTTATTGATGTTGTCATGGGTTGTTTATCGACTGCTGGAAGGCGCTGGCTCTCTGGCTGCTATCGGTCAGATGTCATTTTCGGCCGTTGCTCAACTCGTCCCGGTGTTACTGGGTAGTCTCTACATCAGGGAAAGCAATGCCAGGGCAGCCGCCGGTGGCCTTTTAGTGGGTTTTATAGTCTGGCTTTTCTGTCTTATAGTACCTGTGCTGGTTGATGTTTCATGGCTGGGTACCAGTGTTGTTCAGCAAGGTGTTTTTGGCTATGGGTGGCTTAAGCCGGATAATCTTTTTGGCCTTGATATTACCGGTACGGTCACCGGAGCAACACTGGTTGCGCTGTCTCTGAATACCTTTGTCTATCTTTGTGGCTGTCTTTACCTGAGGCCGGGTATTGAAGAGAGAAGGCAGTCCCGGAAGTTTGTTGATGCGGTCCTGTCTGAAGATGGTGTTTTCCCGAATGCAGCCATTACGGTAGAAGAGCTTGAACAGCTGGCCAGCCGCTTTGTCAGTAAAAACCGGGTGCAGGGTGTTATTCAGCGCTTTGAGTCCGGGGATAAAGGGCTGCTATTCGGAGTGTTGAATGGTCATAAGCAGGCAGGGCCAGAACTGGTGGCCGCGATTGAACGGTTGCTGGCAGGAACGCTGGGGGCATCATCGGCCCGTATTGTGATGAAGTCTCTGGCACATGGGAATGTCGCGCTTGAAGAAGTTCAGGCTATGGTGGATGAGGCCTCGGAAGTATTTCAGTTCAACCGGGAACTGCTGCAGGGAGCGATTGAGCATATCAGTATGGGGATCAGTGTGGTTGATCGTAACCTGGAGTTAGTTGCCTGGAATCAGCAATATCTGCAGTTGTTTGACTACCCGAACGACCTGATTAAGGTGGGTCGTCCCATTGCAGATATGATTCGACATAATGCCCTCAATGGACTTTGCGGAGCCGGAGATGTAGACCATCACGTCAATAAGCGACTGTCATATATGAGGAATGGAACAGCCCATCGCTCAGAAAGGCGGCGACAGGATGGCAGGGTGATTCAGATTCAGGGGAACCCCATGCCCGGTGGTGGATTTGTTATGGCTTTCACCGATATTACCGGGTTCCGTCAGGTTGAGCAGGCCCTGAAAGAAGCAAATGAAAGCCTGGAGCATCGGGTGCAGGAGCGGACAAAAGAGCTGTCATTGTTAAATGTGCAACTTTTAGGGGCAAAGTCACAGGCAGAGAAAGCGAATCACTTGCGCTCACGTTTTTTTGCGGCAATCAGCCATGACCTTATGCAGCCAATGAATGCGGCTCGACTATTTACTGCCTCCATGGAACTGGAAGCAAAAGGCACCGTGCATGAAGAACTGGCGCAAAATATCAGCAACTCATTAAGGTCTGCGGAGCATTTGTTGACAGATTTGCTGGATATGTCGCGAATCGAAGCCGGTAAGGTGGCGGTGAATCTTCGGGATGTTCTTGTAATGGAGGTTTTAGAGCCCCTGAGGTCCGAATTTTCGCTGTTGTCGAAAGAGAATGGGCTGATGTTCAGGGTGGTCAGTTCTGATCGGCGAATTAAAACCGATCCGGTGCTCCTGAGAAGAATCTTACAAAATTTTCTGACCAATGCGTTTCGTTATGTTGCCAACACCCATAAAACAGGAAAAGTGCTGCTGGGATGTCGTTTTATCAACAATCAACAGCTGAGACTTGAGGTAAGGGATAATGGGCTGGGCATACCCAAAGACAAGCAGGCACTGATTTTTGCAGAATTTGAGCGTTTATCGACAGCCGTGAATGGGCTGGGGCTTGGGCTCTCCATTGCTAAAGGTATAGCTCAGATCCTTGAGGCAAAAATTTCCTTGTCATCGTCGCCGGGAGAGGGGGCTGTTTTTTCCGTTGTGGTTCCTTTGGTCACTGGCAGTATTGTGGATCCCGCAGTGGTGTCTTGTGATCCTGATCAGGGGAACATGGGGTTGAAGGTTCTGTGTGTGGATGATGAACCGGACATTATCAAAGGTATGGCCAGTCTGTTAACTCGTTGGGGGTGTCGGGTGGAGACTGCGCAAAGTCATCATGAAGCCATCCAGTCGCTTGAGGTTATGACGCCTGATTTATTGATGGTGGATTACCAGATGGGGGATCAGGCCAGTGGTATTGAGTTGATAGAACGTATCCGTAAGCAATCTGGTTATCAAACAGGTGCTGTTCTGGTCACCGCGAATCAGCAGGATGAACTGCGGCAGCAATGTCGGGAACTGAATATCAGCTATTTGAGAAAGCCCGTCAAGCCAGGTGCCATGAGGGCCATTCTGAACCGATATGATGTTGAAAAACACCCGTTAGAAACGGTTTAGTCTTCGGTTTTATGATCTTCCGGGTCCTGACCGGGCATCTCAATTTCCAGCGCTTTGATGGCGATGACCGCCTGGGTCCTGCTTCTAACCCCCAGTTTTTTGAAAATGGCGGTCACATGGGCCTTGATCGTCGCTTCCGAAACATTCAGGTCATAGGCAATCTGCTTATTCAACAGGCCTTCACTGATCATGCCCAAAACCCTGAACTGCTGTGGTGTCAGGGTTGCCAGTCTGGCTTCCATATCACTGCTTTGCCGCGATTCCATAGGTTGGAAGTTATCAGGCCACCAGTTTTCTCCATCAAGAACTTTGATAATGGCGGCTTTCAGGTCATCGAGCGGCGTAGACTTTGGAATGAAGCCACTGGCTCCATGGTTTTTGGTTTTCTGTATGATCTGCTGGTCATCAGAAGCTGAAACAATGACAACAGGAACATCCGGATATTGTCCTCTGAGAAATATCAATCCGGACAGCCCGTGCGCTCCTGGCATGTGCAGATCCAGCAAGATGAGATCCGGTGAGGCATTGTTGTCCAGAAGCATTTGCAGTTCAGCGATTGAACCAGCTTCGTGGATCACAGGTTCCTTGAGTGCGTGACCAACAGAGGACTTGAGAGCAGTCCGGAATAAGGGGTGGTCATCGGCAATTATTAATGTGTAGTCCATTTTTTGAGGTTGCCATTATCTGTTTGATCGGTCAATTAAATAACCTCTGTGAACCCTTCAAAGACTCAGAGGTTTATTAAAGTATAAGTAAATCGATTTCATATGATGGAACTATTCTCTGTTGGGGCGGTCATAATTAGTGGATATCTACTGAAATAAGGGCGCTAAATGGTTGGTTCGGTCAATTTTTCTTCAGTTCCAGTTGCTGTTGATCAGGGTAAATACACTAAGGAATATTTTGAAGATTATGAATCAAAGGCTCAAAGCCTGGCTGAATTAAAAGAGGACCGGGAAAAGAGTCCTGGATGGAATACGGTCAAGACGGTTGCGGTTTCTTCTCTTGCGGCAGTTTCCCAGCTCGGACAACTGGTTGGTAGCATTTTTGGCCATACTGTCTTTGCGCTCCCATCTGCCCTGGTGGGTGGGATCTTCGGCTTTTGTGTTTATGCGCCCCTTATGAAGGCTGTGGATCATTTTTCGGGGAGAGAAAACACCAGGTCGTTCCTGGAATATACGATTACTCCAGCAAACATACTGAGTAATTTTATCTATAACCGGGTTACAGACCTTGCTTGTCGATATGTTGTGGGCTTCGGGCTTATGATTGCGGTTGTGGAACCTGTTAATATCATCCTGGGCGGTCTGGCAGCAGGCACTTTATTGTCCCCACTAATTTACAATGACTTTAAACATAATAACTCCAAAAATGTCGAGCATTTCATCGATGGTCCGGGAAATTTTTCAGTCAAGCTCAGTGCACAACACTATCTATGGCAAAAATTTGATGATTGGGCTGCGGGCATTAAAAGAACCCCTTTAGCTCTTCATGATCGAATTGCAGCTCAAGTGGTTGCCGAGCAGGTTTCTATCAAGGAATTGGCGGATCTGCTTGGCTGATGATAAAGGGCATTCATTTCCCCGACTGCTTTACAGGCGCTCAATAACGCCTGTTGTAAAGCACTACACCCATTCTCAGCAGGGCGAAAATTAATCACAGGCATTATGAAGTCGGTGCTTGGGATGGCCCTGAAAACTTCGCTTTATGCATTTTGGTGATACAGGACTAAAGCATTCCGGATGTTTACCATAAATGTCTGAGTAAAATGCCTGTATTTCCGAAAGGTCTTTTTCGATGTCCTCCCCGGGCTCGATAACAGGACCAAACCCTCCGGTTCTGTTCTTGAAATCAAGAAAGGCAAGTACAATGGGGATGCCGGCATTTTTTGCCATATGGTAGAAGCCTGTGTGCCACCGCTCGCCACGTGCCCGGGTACCTTCAGGGCATATAACCAGGCCCAGCTTTCTGTGTTGCTTGAAAGTACAGACTGCCTGTTCTACCAGGCTGCCTCTTTTGCATCTGCCATTTCGATCCAGTGGAATCCCTCCCATCCAGCGCATAACCCAGTTGAACGGCCCCCAGAACAGCGTGTGTTTGCCCACCCAGTAACACTGTACACCGGTAGCAAGGCCAATCGCCATGCCATAGACAAAGTCCCAGTTACTGGTATGGGGAGCACCAACAAGCACGTACCTGGCCAGGCGTGGGGCTCTCCCCTGAATCCTCCAGCCCATCACTTTGAGAAACAGTTTTGCGAATATAGAAAGGGTCTGGCTGACAATGGGTGTATTGAAAATTGTGATTTGCATAGTTCAGAGGGTGCCTTGCTATCCCGTTTACAGGAAGCGGTGTTGAAAGCTATCAAAAGAGCGATCGCTTTGAGCACAGCTTCATAACAGAAAATGAATGTATGCAGCCTTAACGATCCTTTTTTGCTGCATGAAGTCTGCTGCAAAAAAACATCTGGGGACTGGTTAACAGGCCAGGAATTGCTTGCCAAAAGCATTCTGTATGTATATACAGTGCTTATCCCGGAGCTAATTGGAACATGATGGAAAGTAATGCCATTCTTGAGCAAAAGGTGGTCCAGAGAAAAATCATACATATCGATTTTGACGCCTTCTTTGCCAGTATTGAAATACGTGATAATCCGAGGTTGTCAGGAAAGGCGGTTGCTGTCGGGGGGGCTCCGGATCGCAGAGGGGTGATTGCCACTTGTAATTATGAGGCGCGTCGATTTGGTGTGCACTCAGCCATGTCTTCAGCCCAGGCGATGCGACTCTGCCCAGCCTTGAAGATCATTCCTCCCCGCTTTTCTGTTTATCGTGCCGCGTCTTCTGAAGCGCATGCAATTTTTCGCCAATATACTGATTTAATTGAACCTTTGTCCCTTGATGAAGCTTATCTGGATGTCACCGGAACTCATCTTTGTCGAGGCAGTGCCACCTTGATTGCCGAGGAAATCCGGCAGAAAATTTTTCAACAATTGCATGTCACTGTCTCTGCCGGCGTTGCCACGAATAAGTTTCTGGCCAAGATTGCCAGTGACTGGAATAAACCCAATGGCCTTTTTGTGATCACTCCGGAACAGGCGGATGATTTTATTTTCGATCTGCCTGTGAAAAAAATTCATGGGGTAGGGCGGGTTACCGCCGGGAAACTTCATAAAAAAGGCATCAATACCTGCGGGCAATTACGCCAGTACTCCATTCTTGAGTTAAGTCGCTGGTTTGGCAGTTTTGGTGAACGGTTGTGGGAGCTTTCCCGGGGGCGGGATGATCGTGAGGTGCAGACCAGTCGGCGCAGGAAATCCCTTTCTGTTGAGCGTACTTATGATAAAGACCTGTCGGGGCTTGCGGATATTACTGCACAGGTTATCCCGTTGCTTGAAGAACTTCAGGAACGTTACCAGCGTATTGAAAAGGAATATGAGGTGCATAAGCACTTTGTTAAGGTGAAGTTTGCTGATTTTACCCAGACCACCCTTGAGGAGAGTCTGCCGACAACCGGTGAAACTGTTAAGGAGCATTTTACTCAGTTGCTGGTAAGAGCCTGGGAACGGGGAGGTCGTCCGGTCAGGCTTCTTGGCTTAGGGGTCAGGCTTGTGGATCTCCGTGAAGAAAGAGCGCTTGAGCAGCTGGAGCTTTTTGAAAAGAAAATTATGGGGCTGGCTTAGGCTCCCGTTTTTTTTCTGCCAGCTGTCCCAGCAAATTACTGACAAGACAATAAGCCACGAACCAATAAAAGCCAGAGTGCAGTGCTGCATCAAATTGCACAATCTGCCTGGAATCGTCATGTCCAGCCGTAGTGGCATTTGCCGCCAGAAAGGCGATAAGCACACCAATAGCAAACACATCAGCCATGGACCATTTGCCCAGTAAACTGTTCAGCCTGAGCAGTCTTTGCTTTTCCCTGACAAAATTAGCCAGCAACAGGAAGCCCAGTTTTGTCACCGGTATCACCAGGCTGAAGGTGACAATCAGTACTGCCACAAAATAATAGCCACTGTTCCAGAGGTCTCCAGCGGTACCGAGAATGGAGCGCTTCTTTTCATAAACAGTGGATGTCCCTTTAACTTGCAGACGATCAAGGAACTGGGTAGCCAGACCCGCCATGGCAGGATGAAGGTTTTGCTGCTGAACGATATGCCTTGCCTCATTCAGCATTGCCTGACGATCAAGATCGGCCTTGATGGTCATCATGGGTTGAGTCACTCCCGGAATCAGCAGGCAAAGGGAGGTGATTATCATCAGCGTGAGTAGCCATCTGGAAGCTGTCATCAACGACCTCATTGTTCTTCTTAATAAGGAATAAATTCTGATAGCTCATTTTGGTCTAAGGAGCGACGTTTGTCAGCTTGCCAATCATGATGGGTCTATTTCATGCCGGTTCAAAATGTTCAACCATCAGTTGTAAGTTGTGCTGACCACGGAATTCATTGATATCGAGTTTATAGACAGCCTTGATCTGACGAATATTGGGATCAGGCCACACCCTGTTGTCAATATTAAAGGCAATGGCGTCCAGCCAGAGCTCACTGCCGGGTATTTTGAGTACCATTTTGAGGTGCTTCTCTCCCACCAGTTTCTGCTGAATAATTTGGAATTGACCATCAAAGCAGGGCTCAGGAAAACTTTGTCCCCATGGCCCGCCCTCGCGAAGGGTATAGGCGGTTGCCATGGTTACTTGACCGGGCATCAGTTCACCGTCAGTGTGCATTTCTGCCTGGAGGTCCTCAGCGGTCAGTTGTTTTCTGACTTCAAGGTCAAAAGCCGTTTGAAATTCGTTGTATTTTGCTTTTGGTATGGACAGTCCGGCAGCCATGGCGTGACCACCAAATTTAATAATAAGCCCCGGATTATCTCTGGCAATACTGTCCAGTGCATCACGCATATGCAGTCCCTGAATCGACCTGGCAGAGCCTTTCAGTTCTGGCTCTCCCACAGGGTTATCGGCTTCGGCAAAAGCAATCACCGGACGGTTCAGTTTCTCTTTTACCCGGGAAGCCAGAATGCCAACCACGCCCTGGTGCCAGCTTTCCTGAAACAAACTGACGCCCCATGGCAGGTCTGTTTGCTGGTTAAAGCGGATTTTCTCCAACTCTGCCATGGCCTGGCTGTGCATACTGCCCTCAATGGCTTTTCGGTCACGGTTAAGACCGTCCAGCTCAACGGCTAACTCCCTCGCCAGCTTTATATCGTCGCAAAGGAGCAGTTCGATACCAATCGACATATCATCCAGGCGTCCAGCCGCATTAAGTCTTGGACCCAGGGCAAAGCCCAGGTCAGACGCGACCAGTTTTTCAGCATTTCTACCGGATACCTCAATCAGCGCTGTAATGCCCGGTCGGCAGCGGCCGGAGCGGATACGGGCAAGTCCCTGGAAAACCAGTATGCGGTTATTGCTGTCCAGCTTGACCACATCAGCCACTGTGCCGAGGGCAACAAGGTCGAGAAGTTCAGCCAGATTGGGCTCTGTCTTATCCTGAAAATAACCCCGTGACCGCAACAGGGTTCGCAAGGCACACATCAGGTAGAAAATAACGCCTACCCCGGCGGTATTTTTGCCGGGAAACGGGCAGTCTGGCTGATTAGGGTTAACAATCGCATCGGCTTCGGGCAGTTCGCGACCAGCCAGATGGTGGTCGGTAACCACAACTTTCATACCTCTGTTTTTTGCTGCCATTACACCGGTAAGGCTGGAGATGCCATTGTCGACGGTGATTAATACATCCGGTTGAAAGGGCAGGGCGGCTTCAACAATTTCAGGGGTCAGGCCATAACCATAGTCAAAGCGGTTGGGTACCAGAAAATCAGCATGGCCACCCATGCTCCTCAACGCCAGAACCGCGAGAGCACTGCTGGTGGCACCATCACAGTCGAAGTCGCCAACAATGAGCATGCGCTGCTGGTTGATAATAGCCTCAGCCAGAATGTCAGCGGCTTTATCGATATCCCTGAGTTGCCGGTAGTCGCTTAACTGTTGCAGCTGACGTGGCAGTTCATCCTGAGTTTTAACGCCCCGGGCACTGTATATTCTGGCCAGCAGAGGATCCATCTCTGGCGTGAAGCAACAGGTTGAGAGGTCGTAGGTACGGCGGATTATATTCACAGGCATAAATGAAACAACAGGCGATGAAGCGAAAGGAAGTGTCAGGGTAACACAGTTTACGTTTAGCGGGGGCGATAAATAGAGAGCCTGCAAAGTGCCCTAATGGATTACTTTGACGCGTTTATCTTCCGTCTCAGTTCAGCCATATAATGCACATGTGACCGACTATGACGGCCATACAGTGTATTTTTTCCCGTGGCTTTATGAGCGTGAATTATGGTCCGTCGACCAAGGATGGTTGGAGCCAGGCGTTTATGCCATCGCTTATAGCCAAAGGGTGTGTTAACAAGGTCATGGTGAACCAGATAGTTGTCAATCAGTCCGTTTTTGGCCAGCTCCTTGTCATCTATTGTCAGATTTTTTATTGCTTTGCGGCCCAGTGCGACCGGGTTGAATGTTCGACCCGGAACCCTGTTTTTTGCGGCGCTGTATTGAACCAGGCCGCCTCCCAGAGAGTGTCCGACTAACAACAGCATACCCAGAGAGTCGTCAAGCCCCATGGCTTTCAGCGTTGCTTTGGAATGGACCATACTTTTGATTAACTCCACCAGTCTGGATGCCTGGCGGTAGCAGTCCGGGATTTTATATCCCAACAGGTTTTGCCAGTCAGCCTTGAGTTGGGCCCGAAGCCGACCTGGTTTTGTTCCTGTTTCCAGGCCGTTTTCATCAAGCAGTTTGCTTGCACCATTGGCGGAATTGGTTCCACCAAAAACCAGTGTTATTTTATGGGTGACTTGATTAATCGCTATAACCGCAATCAGCCCTGTCGTATGATCAATGATCATGCCAGAGGGCAGCAGGGTTATATTCCTAAAGCATTCGCTGTTTGCCATGTCTTGCTGCTCAGGAGTAAGTGAACTCTTTTTTTGTTCCGGGCAATGGCCTTTTTTGGCACAACTGAGGATTTCTTCGAAAAAACGGGGCTCAATTTTATGGTGCAATGCTTCTGATCGATCGGTATCAGTACTGTCCATCAGAATGTTTTCAGCTTCCCTGACTATTTCCCAGCAACGGATCGGGTCGTGGTTGAGTTTGTACGGGATTTGGGCAACGGCTGAGTCGATAGCCAGCTCTCTTAGTTGCTCCGGATTATTGGGCAAAGGCACTTGCTCCCAGTACCGTCCACTCATCAATGGCGGGTTTATTGCCGGAATCTGGCGTATTGATCGATGAAATAATGCCATTCCTGCCTTGAAGCTCATCCTCAGTGATGACATCCACTGAGTAAACGTCTGGCCAAGAGACCGTTTTACCTGGCGCCCCTGGTGGTGTCCTGTGGGCTCTTGCGTCGAAGTGTCCGATGGCGAGGGTGTATTTATGGAGGGGGCAATTTTATCGGGTTTCATTGGTGACAGTCTCCAGAACACTCCCTGTTCTGGATCGGCAGAATCACAACTGCTTGAAGGCGAAACCAGCATGCACTTTGCAGGTGTGATGGTTTTGAACGTCAGGTGTTTTGGATGAAAGTCTTGAGAGATGAGAGTTCGTTGTCAAGGATATCGTAACGCTCCTCCCGCTCGAATAAATCAGCCATATGAGCGGGCAGTGCTGGTGCGTCCAGGCCCGCTTTGATGATCGCATCAGGGAATTTCACCGGGTGGGCGGTTGCCAGGGTTACCACCGGCGTTTCTCTGGCCAACCCAACTTCTTCGGTTGCCCGGATACCGGTTGCTGTATGGGGGTCCGCAAGATACCCGGTGTTATTATACAGGGCACTGATCGTATCGCAGACCTGCTGATCATCAGAACGGCTGCTATCAAACAGTGCTCTGATGGCCTGCCATACATCATTATCAACACGGATATTTCCTGTTTCCCTGAAACCAGACATCAATTCCGCCAGGGTGTCGCCATTACGGTTATGCATATCAAACAGCAGGCGTTCAAAGTTACTGGAAACCATGATGTCCATACTGGGCGACAGTGTCTGCTGCAGTGCTTCCTTGCGGTAGTCATTGCTCTGGAAGAAACGGTGGAGAATGTCATTGTGATTGGTGGCAACAATCAGTTTTTCTATGGGCAGGCCCATTCCCCGGGCGATATAGCCTGCAAAGATATCGCCAAAGTTGCCGGTAGGCACTGCAAAGCTGACAGGCTGATCCGGCGCACCAAGGGCCAGGGCTGCGTGAAAATAATAGACAATCTGGGCCATGATTCTGGCCCAGTTGATGGAGTTAACGGCAACGAGCCGGGTGTTTTCCGGCAGGAAGGACTGGTCGGCGAAACATCTTTTCACCATATCCTGACAGTCATCAAAATTGCCCTGTATGGCAATGTTGTGAACATTGCTGTCCAGAACCGTCGTCATCTGGCGACGCTGAACTTCTGATACCCGTTGATAAGGATGAAGAATAAATATATCCAGATGATCGCTGTGGCGACAGCCTTCGATGGCGGCCGATCCGGTATCACCAGACGTTGCACCCAGTACTATGGCCTTTTCATTGCGCTCTGTCAGTGTGTGGTCCAGAAGGCGACCAAGCAGTTGCAGTGCAAAGTCTTTGAAGGCCAGGGTTGGGCCGTGGAACAGTTCTATAACCCACTGATTGGCACCCAGTTGCTGAAGTGGTGCGACAGCCTGATGGCTGAACCCGGCGTAACTGTCATCAATCATCTGCCTGAGTTTATCATCCGGGATGGTTCCGCCGACAAAAGGCTGGATGATTTCAAAGGTAAGCTGATGGTAGGGGAGTCCCTTCAGTGACCGAATGGTCTCAGCGCTGAACTGTGGCAGGGTTTCTGGTACGTAAAGACCACCATCATCCGCCAGCCCGGCCAGCAGAACATCCTGAAAATCTTTGGTGTGTCCCTGTCCTCGGGTACTGATGTATTTCACTGGGAATTCCGTATATCTGTTTATTACTAGGTCAGATTACTCTGACAGTACCGTTTACCAGCCATAGAAGGGTATTGTAAAAGGCATAAAAGCCTTGAACCACAAAGACACGAAGGCACAAAGGAAGCCTTTTTGTTTGCTGAACCTGGTACAGGCAAGCCTGGAAAAACTTTGTGTCTCTGTGCCTTTGTGGTTCCCTTCTTTGTTAAGGCATTTCACAACAGCCTCGTATGGTGAGCGGGTGGGCAATTAGCTTCAGGCCATGATTTCAACACGAATTCGGGTGATGGGGGATTTAATATCCTCCAACGCTTCGAGTTCAGAGATAGCTTTGTCCATGGTGCCTTCAAGAGTACGGTGGGTAAGGATAACGATATCCGCACAACCATCATCTTCACGAGTGACTTTCTGGGTAATGGCATCGATATTAATGCCGTGGTTGCTCAGCACCCGGGTAACGGCATTCATTACCCCGGGGTGATCGTCGGCATGGATGCGCAGATAAAAACTGCACACTGTCTCGGTAATCGGCAGTACCGGAAGGGTGTCGCTCAGGCTTTCCGCTGAGAAACCCAGGGCATGAACAGCAGCGTCTGGAGCGTCAATGGTTCTGGCAATATCGACGATATCGGCGATCACGGAAGATGCCGTGGGTTCAGCACCAGCCCCAGGGCCACTGTACATGGTCTGGCCAATCCCATCTCCCTGAACCACAACCGAGTTCATCACACCATTGATGTTGGCCAGTGGGCGATCAGAAGGAATCAGGGTCGGGTGAACCCGCAGTTCAATGCCATTGGCTGCCTTGCGGGCAACACCAAGGTGTTTGATTCTAAAGCCAAGAGAAGCCGCATACTGGATGTCACTGGGCGTGATTTTGCTGATGCCTTCGGTATAGGCTCTGGTGAACTGCAAAGGAATACCAAAAGCGATGGACGCCATAATAGTCAGCTTGTGACAGGCATCTATACCTTCGACATCAAAGGTTGGGTCTGCTTCAGCGTAGCCCAGTGCCTGTGCTTCTTTCAGAACATCGGCAAACGGACGGTTATGGTCGCCCATTTCCGTCAGGATATAGTTGCCGGTACCGTTAATAATACCCGCCAGCCAGCTAATGCTGTTTGCCGACAGCCCTTCCCTCAGACACTTGATGATGGGAATGCCACCGGCAACCGCTGCCTCATAGGCGACAATGACATTTTTATTACGGGCAGCCTGGAAGATCTCGTTACCATGTTCGGCAATCAGGGCCTTATTGGCAGTGACCACATGTTTTCCCTGGTCGATTGCCGTCAGAATCAGCTCTTTGGCGACATCATAGCCGCCAATGGTTTCTACCAGAATATCAATCTCAGGGTTGTGAGCGACTGCAAAAATATCCCGGGTAACGTTGATGTCCCCGGTGTCGCAGTCAGAATTATCCCGGCGGGCACCAACCTGCTCAATAATCACAGGACGGCCGGCCCGGGCAGTGATAATTCTGGCGTTACGTTGAAGTACATTGAAGGTGCCACCACCAACAGTACCAAGTCCACAGATACCTACTTTGACCGGTTTCAAGGTGTTCCCCATATTCATTGTTATGCTCATTCCCGGTAATACCGGTGGGGATTATAACCTTAAACAGTTTTTTGATGCGATATGGGTGGTGTCATTCGCGGGCACTGTCTCGCAGTAATTTCATGGCTTCTTCATAATTGGGGGGATCCGGGAACAAGTCTTTGTAGGATGGTGGAACGTTAAGGGGATCCATTGAGTCCGAAGATGCACAACCAGCCTTGTCAGGCAGGGACTTCTTGTCAATCACTCCAGTGGCCGTAACCGGGGCTGTTGTTACCGGTTCTGTTGTTTCCTGGTCTGTTGTGCCGGTAATGTCTCTGGCAGGTGTATCGTCCTGATCAGGTGGCAAATTGTCTTCCTCGGAGTCATTATTAGCAAGACATGATGATCCCTGCAGATGTTTCGCGCACAAATATCCCGCACCGCCGAAAGCCAACCCAGTGACAATTGTTATTCCCAGAGTGGTTAGAGAACAGAAGCCTGTTGCTGTAATACATTTTTGGCAATCAATTGTATTTCCATATTGCAAGCAGTACATGCATTTTGCACCGCTACAATCGGTGACTTTGGTCCCCAGGAAACTACCAGAGACAAGGCCAGCAGCGGCCCCGCAGCCTGTGCAATTATGACAGTTGGCTTTCGGGTCGGTGATAGATCTGGTGACGTATCTGGTGATGGTTTGTGGTATAGGTGCATTAAGCATTTTGCGATTTACTCCGTTTAACGGTTTTAAAAACAACAGGCAATGTAAGCGCTGTCAGTCAGGGTTATTGGATTGGACACCATCGGCCAGCGAGTTAATGGCTTCTTCATAATTGGGGGGGGCATGATTGGGGGGATAGTTCAGGGTGTTGTAGGGTGGCGGAGCCATTGAGCCCGCAGGTGCAGGCAAATGGGTATCGTGCAGCAGGGGCTCAACATCAATCACAGCAGAATTCTTATCCGGTGCTGATTGCTCCTGCTGTTCCGGACGACTACAGCGACTGTCAGAGAAAGGGCCTGGATAACAACACAGAAATTTGGCTAGCGTGGAGCATGCACTGGGAAGGCCGCTAGCACTGGCACAGTAGCGAGATCGCTGTTCCTTATTTGCACACGCATACCCCAAAGAGCCCATAGTCAATACCCCAACCAGACCCCCGGCAACTGTCATTCCCGAGCATATGCCAAAGGTAGCGCATACTTTGCCCGTCATTAGACCTAATTTAAGACAGCGGTCTGCCTGATCTATATTTCCGAGACAGCAGCAACAGTCTTTGAGAAAGTTTGTGCAAGTACAGGATGTGACTTTGACCCCTGTGAAAATACCGGAACCCAAGCCAGCAGCAGCTCCGCATTGGAAACCTCCATAGACACAGACTTTTGGCTCGGTCATTTGTCTGCTGATAGTTTGTGGAGTAGGTGCTGTCAGCATTATCCTGCTTCCTCATCGCAATTCTGAATTTAATGTCCAAGTAGACAGAATTTTTTGGCAAGAGTTCACTGATATTTTTGAGAAGAGGCAGATAGCTGGAAAGGTAGGAAGGAATAAGGGTGGTCTGGACACCCTTATCACAAGAAGAAATGGCTATCAGATAGAGACTTCACCAGCCAGACTGACACTGAGCATGGCTTTAACCGCCTCGGTGCCGAGACCCAGGGAGTAAAGGTGATGAAGTTTACAGAACATGGCTTCGGTAGTGGTATCCAGGCCTCCCACAATACCCGCTTTGGCCAGTGCTGAGCCTGCTGCATAGCTACCCTGGTGAACTGTGCCCCGGTGACACTGGGTCAGGTTAACAATCAATTTGCCTGAAGCGGTTGCCCTGGCAAAGGTGTCCAGCAGGGCGTGGTCAGCATCAGGGCCATTGCCTGTACCATAAGTACGCAGAATAAAGGCATCCATGGGTTGATTCAGCGCAGACTCCATCCACCGGGCAGTAATGCCCGGGAACAGCTGCAGAATGCCAACATGGGTTTCACCGTCGCAATCAAGCTGAAACTTTTCAGCTTCCTTTGGCTGCCACAGGAGCGTTTCATTGAGTTCTACATGGATATCTGCCTGGCCAAGCCAGGGGTAGTTGGGGCTGTCAAACGCATCAAAGAGATAGGCGTTCAGTTTTCGGGAACGGTTGCCACGTAACAGGCGGCCGTTGAAATACAGGCAAATCTCTTTGATCTGGTCATCAGCCGCCATGGTCAGGGCACCAACCAGATTTGCCAGGCCATCGGTGCGGGCTTCACACAGAGGAATCTGGGAGCCGGTAAAGATGACTGGCTTCTGCAGGTTTTGCAGCATAAAGGATATCATGCTGCAGGAATAAGCCATGGTATCGGTACCGTGCAGAACGACAAAACCATCAAACTGCTCATAGCGGCTGGCGATATCAGCGGCGATTTGCTGCCAGTTACCCGGGCGGATATTGCTGGAGTCGATCAGCTGAGGGTACTCAAACAGTTCGAACGCTGGCAGGCTGGCCATCACATCAGGAGAAAGTTTCTCTTCCAGCAGCCCCATCAGATTATCTCCGGGCGCATAGCCGGAATCTGAAGGGCGCATACCAATGGTTCCACCGGTGTAAGCAACGTAGATTTTCTTGCTCATGAATTTTCCTGATTAAGATCAGCCTCACAGTATAAACGGCGATTGTCATTGGGTGATGGGCTTTGAACAAGTCTATCACTTCAATGCATGGCAGAGGCTGAAAAAAAACGCCGCCCTGTTGATAACAACCCGGGCGGCACTGGGAATGAATGATGAAGAGAGTAATCAGGCAGTAGCCATCTGGCCGTGGACTGAATGATCTTCCACTTGTTTCACATACTTGTTATCCACCGGGCGGAATTTACCCAGGTAAGCAAAAGCAACAACCAGGCCGATGCTGATGAAGCTCATCCACATGTAAGGCACGTAGGCGAAAGTAGATACCCCCAGCAGGCCCGCCATGAAGATACCGTTGTCAGACCATGGCACCATACCTGAAGTCAGAGTACCGCCAAATTCCGAGCTGCGGGAGAGCATACGACGGTCAACACCCATACGGTCGTAGTTTCCGGACATGATCTTGGGTGTCAGGATCAGGGATACGTACATGGCAGAACCGAATACGTTGGCCAGGAATGCCGTAGCTACAGTGTAGGCAGTCAGGTTGCCTTCATTGGTGATACGGTTTTCAAAGGTGCGGGCGATGGTTTCCAGGATGCCCACTTTATCCAGCAGACCACCAAAGCCCAGGCCGAAGATAATAACCGCAACGGAACCCAGCATATTAACCATACCGCCCCGGTTCAGGATGTTGTCCAGAAAAGCGTTGCCGGAATCAACCGTCAACGGTGCCCACAGGGCGTTCACGGCGTCGATGGGCGTGCGGTCCTGGAACAGAACTGCCCAGACCATACCCAGGCCAGCACCCAGCATGATAACCGGGTAGGACGGGAACTTTTTGGCCAGCAGGAAAAGAATGATAACTACCGGAACAAAAGCCATGACAGAGATGCTGAAGTTCTCATCCATCAGGTTCATAACTTCCTGCACCTGGGCCATATCAGCACTGCCGCCAAACTGGAAACCGTACACGGTGAAAGCGATGGCTGTCAGAACATAAGCAGTCAGGCTGATGGGCAGCATGCCCTTGATGTGGTCAACAATTTCAACCTCGGACATTGAGGAAGCCAGGATAACACTGTCCGATAGGGGAGAGAGTTTATCACCGAAGTAAACACCGGACAGGATGGCACCGGCAGTAACCGGCGCAGGAACGCCGAGACCCTGACCAATTCCCATCATGGCGATACCCGCAGTACCGGCTGCACCCCATGAGGTACCGGTTGCCAGGGCGGTCATGGAACAGATCACCATGGTGGCCAGCAGGAAGATGGAAGGATGGATAGTTTTCAGGCCGTAGTAAATGATCGATGGAACGATACCTCCGGCAATCCAGGTGCCCACCAGTGCGCCTACGGCAATCAGAATCAGGATTGCACCGGTGCCTTTGAAGATACCTTCTGCGGCAGCCGCTTCAAGATCTTTGTACTGGTGGCCCAGTTTGACACCCAGTCCCATGGCCAGGAACCAGCCGATGCAGAGTGCCAATTGAATAGGAAGGTTCAGTTTGGCGGTAAACGCAAAAGCGAGAACCAGAAAGGCACCTAATACCAGGGACACTTGTCCCATAGAAGGTAACGTGATCTTCTGCTCCATGAATGAACTCCGAGGGGTTATTAATTTAATCAATGCGCTATCGAACGCGCATATCCTAATGGTTTGGCAAGTATATTTTTTGATCTGTGTCAGAAAATAACAGCGAATCCTTACAGTCCTTTCGGAAAAGCGAAAATGTAATGAGCTGGGACAATGTTTTTTTGGAACTTATGTTCAAAGTTGTGAGTTTTCAGGCTGAGAGAGCGGTCACATTTTGACGATGCAGAAAAAAAGTCTATGTTTTCATCACAGTCAGTTTTATTACCGGGAAAGATGAGATTCGTGAAAATTATTGAGCACCTTGCCAACATTAAACTGCCGGCCACACTTCTGGTGGTGTTGTTGATCCCTTTTCTGACAGATCCCTGGATGAGCTATGACGTCAAGTCATTTTTTTTCACCCTGAGCCTGACCATTAAGTCACTGCTGGTTTTTGTCCTGCCATTTATTGTGTTCAGCTTTGTGGTCTCCTGTCTCGCCAGAATGGGGAAGAATGCTCTGCTGTTTGCCCTGTTGTTGATCATGATGGTATTTGCTTCCAATATCACGGCCATTTTCACCGGGTATACCATTGGCAGTATCATGGTGCCGTTGATATCCATGCCTATCACCCTTGATGCTCTCGATGGCAGTGGTCTGGCGACCATGTGGGTGTTTGAATTACCCCCTCTATTCACAAATATGAATGCCTTGATTGTGGGATTCATTGCAGGCCTGCTGGTGAACCTGCTGGATATGCAACCGCTAAGGGCGCTTTCTTTCAGAGCCGGTGATGTTTCCAGCGGGTTCCTGAAACATTTCTTTATCCCGATACTGCCTTTTTTTATCCTCGGATTTGCCTACAAACTCCATGCTGATGGAATTTTGAGCCAGGCTATCTCGGCTTATGGCAGGATTTTGCTGCTGGTTATTGTTTCGCAGCTGGCTTACCTTTTTATCTACTTTTTTGTGGCAGCAAAGTGCTCATTTCGGGCTTTTATCACCTATGTGGGCAACGTGTTTCCTGCATGGTTAACGGGTTTAAGCACGGTCTCCAGCGCCGCCACGATGCCGGTGTTAATCGACAGTACCGAAAGAAATATCGGTAATCCCATCATGGCAAGAACCATCGTGCCTGCCACAGTCAATATTCATACCATTGGCAGTGCAATCGGTTTGACCATTCTGGCGCTGGTGACACTGAATACTTTCAATATGCCAATGCCTGATCTGGCGGGTTTTGCCATCTTTGGTTTTTATTACGCATTGGCCAAATTTTCGGTAGCGGCTGTGCCCGGGGGCGTCATTCTTGTGGTAGGGCCAATCTTACAGAGTCTGATGGGCTTTTCAGATGAGATGCTGGGGTTAATTACCGCTGTCTATATGATATTTGATCCCTTTGGTACCGCCATGAACGTCAGCGGAAATGGAGCTTTCGCCATTATATTTTCAAGGCTGTGCCAGAGGCTTGGGCTTAATGGTGGCGATGATGGCAATGAGGATGATAAGCAGGAGCCAGAAAGTAGTGTGGCTTGATGGAGCCACAGAGATCATAAAGTACACTGTGAAAAGTTTGTCTCTTGCTTTTCTGGTTTTGTGATCTCTGTGGTTTTCGTCAGGTTGTTATTGAACCAGCCGCTGATAAAGGCCTGACTGCCTCTTGGTGGGTGACTTTGCAGCTTTGATCAGGATATCCATTTCGGCAAAAAGCGTAAGCCTGGATTTGGCCCGGGTAATCCCCGTATAGACAAGCTCACGGGTGATGATGGGGCTGTCCTTATCCGGTAACACCATGACAACATCGGCAAACTCAGAACCCTGGCTTTTGTGAATGGTCATGGCGAAAACGGTTTCATGCTCAGGAAGTCTGCTGGGTAGAAACTGCCGGACCTGTTTATCGGGCAACTGGAAAGCGATCCGGAGCTGGCCATCAGAGCCTCTGATGGTAATCCCGATATCACCATTGTACAGGCCGAGCCCGTGATCATTGCGGGTGATCAAAACGGGGCGGCCTTCATACCATTGTCCAGTCACGTCGATCAGGCCTTTTTCTTGCAGGGCTTTTTGTATTGCTTCGTTTAGCCCTGAAATACCGTAGGGACCTTCCCGCAAGGCACATAACACCTGAAACCGGTTAAAGGCATCAAGAATATGATGAGGTGCTGATGTCTGTTGAATCAGTTCCAGGTAGTGTCGGTAGGATTCAACGGACTGCTGTATCAGTTGCTGATAATCAGAGTCCCCGGCGATGGAAAAGCGCTCAATATCGTCAAAGCCTGAGGTAAATACCTGCTGCAGAGATCGCTGATCATTGTTGTTTACAGCTTTGGCCAGACTCCCTATACCGGAATGGGCATCAAAGCGGTAGCTTTTGCGCAGCAGGCAGAGGCTGTCGGAAACGGCAAGGTTTGTCCTGGTTTGTGCAGGCTCCATTTTAGCAAGATCATGCCCGGTTAACCTTTCCAGCAGATTGCGTTGTTCATTTGAGTAACCAAAGCTGGCGGCTGCACAGATATCACCGAGGACACTGCCAGCTTCCACTGACGAAAGCTGATCACGGTCACCTAACAGAATTAACCGGGCATGATCTGGCAGTGCTTCCAGCAGGTGGCTCATCAGTGGCAGGTCAATCATGGAGGCTTCATCCACTACCAGAATATCCAGGTGTAACCGATTGTTTCTATTGTGGATGAAACCGGTTTTTCCGGGAATGACGCCCAATAAACGGTGCAGTGTTCCGGCTTGAGTCGGGATCTTTTCTCTTACTGTGTCACTGCAGTTTATTTTTGCCAGTGCGCCGCCAATGGACTCGGTTAAACGGGCTGCTGCCTTGCCCGTTGGGGCAACCAGTTTGATGTCCGGAGGGGATTGGCGTTTCAGGCCCAGCTCTGTAAGCAGTGCAAGCAGTCGGGTAACGGTTGTGGTTTTGCCGGTTCCCGGGCCACCACTGATCACGGAAAATGAGCGACTGGCGGCCAGTGCCGCAGCAATTTTCTGCCAGTTCAGGCACGCCGACTCGGGAATCAGTGAATTAAGGGTATCGGTATCAGCGCCGTGATTAACCGAGTTTAGAATGGCTTGCCAGTCAAGCGTATCAACGGACTCAATATCCAGCCACTTGATAAGCTCAGCTTTCTGAGCGGCTTCGGACTTCCCTTGACACTGTTGCAGGACAAAGTGGTAATCCCTGTTAAAGAGTCTCTGCAAAATCGACAGGGCTTCATCGGTATCCAGTGTTTCGGTGTTTCTGCTGTTGAGAAAACCGGCGACACTGCGTTCGTATTGCCAGTACCGATAAAGGTACAGGCGCCCATCATCCAGAACCAGGGGTGTTGGTTCACTGCCTTCACCCACAACCTGAGTCCGTTTCAGGCGGGTTAGCCACTGGTCTTTTGGAATGGCAACGGTATCCATCAGTTCGGAACTTTCCTGCCCATCCAGACCAAAAAGGCTGAAGTCCGATGCCAGAGACATGCAGACATTGCCCTGGCCCAGCTCAAAGCTGACATTGGCGGCGGCCAGAGTCAGCAATGGATCGGGATTCAAGGAGTGGATCAGTTTGGCGAACTGGTAATCCAGGGCACGAATAATCCCCTGCTGTTCCAGTATTTGCAGCTGATTTAACATCTTATCAGCTCCTCTGTTTGATTATCTTTACCACGGAACAGCTGATCCAGACCATTAATGAGTTGGAAGGAGGGCTTGTGGCTGAATATGCCGTGTTGCTCAGGATCATTCATCTGCACGCCGCGCAGAAACAGATAGATAGCGCCACCGAAATGCTGGTCATAGTCATAATCCGGTAAACGTTGTTTGAGCAGTCGGTGCAATGCCAGAGAGTACAGCTGGTATTGCAGATCGTAACGATGCTCTATCATGACTTTCTCCATGGCTTCCCTGGAATAATCACTGATGTTATTTCCCAGCCAGTTTGATTTGTAATCGAGTACATACCAGCGCCCCTGATATTCAAAGGTCAGGTCAATAAAGCCTTTCAGCATGCCTTTCATACGTTGGAACTGCAGCTCTCCGGCCCTGGCGCTCAGTGAATCGTGTTGAGCAACCAGCTGGTTAAGGCTCTGGGGGTTAAGCTGTTCGATAGGCAGGTAAAACTCCATTTCAACCCGTCGAGCGGAATCTGGCAGATTTATAAGACGAAGATTGTCTTTATCCAGCGGCGCGTTGAGGCAAGTTAACAACATACCTTTGGTGGCGGGCAGCCACTCTTCGCCATAACCTGCCCTGGCGTGGCTATCCACCAGAAAGCTGTCGAGATAGGCGTCACTGTCTGCACAACGCAATGCGTTCATATCCAGCTCTTCAAACAGGCTGTGCATAAACGTTCCCGGTTGAGCCCCTTTAGGAAAGTTGAACAGGCTTAAAGGGTTGGCTTCAGACTGCGGGTTATCCAGGGCCGTATGTTGTTCATTGATGGCATCAGTATCAAACCCTGGCGATTCATTACTGGCAACGGCCGGTGTCTCAGCGCGATGTGATGCATGCCGTGAAAGCGCCGAGTAGCTGGTGGTCCACCAGTTTCTTTCAATATTTCCTGTGAAATTCCGTGGGCTTAACGACGCTTCTTGTGTATTCACTGGAGCATAGGGTGGGAGAGTGTCGGCTGGTGGCGCAGAAATCACGATCTGTTGATGATCACATTGCCCGGCCACTTGCTCCAGCAACAGGTTCAGATCCTGGCTGACGATCTCTGAGCCCTGGTTGAGCAAGTAACCAATCGCACTTTGATGCAGATCAGTTTTACCCTCTTTACCGGCTTTTCCCGATTTGTAGGGTGCCATGCCCAGGTAGCAGCAGTAGACCGAACGGGTCAGGGCAACGTAGAGCAGGCGCAGGTCTTCTGCAAGACGCTCTTTCTCGGAAAGGGCTGAGGCTTGTTCCGAGGGGGTTAATGCCAGCCAGGTTTCACTGGTTTGCGGGTCATGGTACAGGGGGGAGTCCGCTTTGCGCAGATGGCATGGAAAGGGGATAAAGACCACCTTGTATTCCAGCCCCTTGGATTTATGAATGGTAATGATCTTGACCAGGTTCCGCTCGCTCTCCAGATGCAGCTGCTGATCATCGGCGTTTTGATTAGGTCTGATGACCTGTTCGGAAAACCAGCGAGCCAGGGCGGATGCTCCCTGCTGTTCCAGGCTGGCCGCCGCCAGCAACTCGCCAAGGTGCAGCAGGTCGGTCAGACGCCGTTCCCCATCCTGGAATGAGAGCAGTCGTTCGGCGATTTTCCGTTGGAAGACAAGCTGGCGTAAAATGGGCAGGATGCCTTTTTTCTGCCAGAGTTCGCCATAGTGAGTGAACTCTTCTACCGCGCTTTCCCAGGCTTGTTCATCCACATTGAGTGCATCCAGGGCCCGGGCATCAAGATGGAAAAGCGTGGTGGCCAGCGCCGCTTTCAACACCCGTTCGCTGGTGGGTTGCAGACAGGCCTGAAGGACTTTTTCCAGGTCAGACGCTTCCCGTGCAGCAAATACCGAGTCCTGATTGCTCAGGTAGATACTGGCGATATTCTGTGCGGCCAGGGCCTCGCGAATCTTCTGGCCATGGCGGCCACTGCGAACCAGTACGGCAATATCACCGGGTTGTAGAGGTGTTTGCCGGTCGCCGTTGTGAATCTGGCAGTTGCCCCGGTCTGCGGCGGTGAGCAGGCGGTTGATCTCGGTGGCGGTTGCCTGGCTCATGGTATCCAGATAGCGCTCGGCATTGATGGTGGGTCCATCAACGGGCTGCTGCAGCCACAGGGTCATTGCCGGTAGTGCTTCCCCCTTATGATAAAGGCGCTTCTGCGCGGCACCCGGTGATGGGTGAACGGGTTCAAAAGGGATGCTGTCGTTATAGATAAAGGGGGACGGTGAATGCTGGAATACCGTATTCACCGCAGACACCATGGCATCGCTTGAACGCCAGTTGGTAGCCAGCGTGTAATGGCTGTGTACCTGTTGCCTGGCCTGCATATAGGTGAAGATATCGGCACCACGGAAGGCATAGATGGCCTGTTTGGGATCACCGATCATAAACAGGCCGACGCCGGGGTCACCGCCTTCCATGTAGATCTTGTTGAAAATGCGATACTGGAGAGGGTCGGTATCCTGAAACTCATCAATCATGGCAATGCGATACTGGCTGCGAATCGCCTGGGCCAGCAGTTCGCCGTCACCGGCCTTTTCTTCGCAATTACCTTCAAGATTGCCTTCAAGATTGCCTTCAGGAAACAGCGCATTGGCCAGGTTGGTCAGCAGGTCATCAAAGGAGAGTTGATAGCGGCTGGCTTTCAATTGTGTCAGTTGGTGTTTGATATGTTGCAGTGCATCCCGGGTAATCAGGCCCTGAAGCGCCTCCTTGAGAGAGAGTGGCAAATCCAGGAATTCATCAATTTTCCGGAAAATCGGGTGCTCGGGCAGCTTGCCGGTTTTTAACAGGCTCTTTTGTAACACTTTGGTGCCGTAGATCTCCCAACTGTCTTTTTCCAGATTGGGAATCAGATCGTCAGAGACAAGAAAACTGTTCATTTGGCCAAGACGTTTCAGCGGTTTGCGGTCTTTACGCAGGCCACAGTTACGCAACAGGTCGGCGATGGTGTCCTGATCGTTTTGCCAGAGTGTCTTTAACTCACTGGCGGGTGACAGATAGACCCTGTTGAATTCCTCCATGGATTCCGGTACCTGGTCTCCGGCCAGTTTCAGATCTGACAGGGGCAGCCAGCTGCGCACATGACTCAGCAGGTCGTTGGGTGTTTTCCAGAGGTTGCGGATCAGTTTCACCAGCGGTTTTTCCAGGGGATAGAAATGCCGGCGCCAGTAGTCCGCAGCACTCAGCTGTAACATGGGCTCGGTATCTGTAATCAGCTCACTGGAGAACAGTGTGCCACTTTCAAACGCATGCTGTTTCAACATGCGCTGACAGAAGCCGTGGATGGTGAAAATCGCCGCCTCATCCATCTGCTGTTCTGCAGCCAGCAGCAGTGCCTGACACTGTTCTGGCTGATCCATATCCTCAATCAGCTGCTGAATAAACGGGTCGCTGGATGTTCCCGCAATAAAGTCATCCCGGGTCTGGTGAATTCTGGCCCGGATACGATCCCGCAATTCGCCGGTGGCCGCTTCGGTAAAGGTAACCACCAGTATCTGATCAACGGTTAACGGGGTTTCATGTTGTGTTTTATCGCTGCCATGGCCCAGCAGTATGCGCAGATAGAGATTGGCAATGGTATAGGTTTTGCCCGTGCCGGCACTGGCTTCGATCAGGCGGACGCCGTGCAGTGGCAGGGCGTGTGGGTCCAGTGTTTCCGGAACCAGGTGTTTGTGGTCAGTGGCTGTTGACTGGCTCATGGCTGTTGACTGGCTCATGGCTGTTCCTCCTGCAAACAGTCAAACGCAGGAGCCATAATCTCTCTGGTAAGGCTGGTCATTTCAGTAAATACCGGCGTCAGCTCAGGGTAGACCCGCTGTATATAGTCATCACTGCACTCTCCCCGCACATGGAAGTCATCTCCGGCAAAGGCTTTTTCGGCGGCTTTTTCTGCCTTGTCCGGGTTGTCATCCGGATCGGCTTTCAACCAGCTATAGGCCGTTTCCGGGAACCAGGGCAGCGGCAGGTTCTGACCCATCTGGAAGTAATGGATCAGTGTGGACAGGTGTTGTTCCGCTTCCTGTTTTGGGATGACCGGCAACAGGCGCTCTTTCTCCGGGTCATGAATCCGGGTCACGGTTGGATTTTCGGTCGTGCACTGACACAGGTGCTCAATCCAGCTTCTGATCAGATCTTTACCTTTAAAACTGGCAGGGCGGTAGCGAATCATGCCAGACGCAGAAAAGCCTTTCAGCCAGCCGGTCAGATGAACCGGAGGGGGCTGATGCTCGAGGTGGGGGAGCTGCAGGTTCACTTCCCGGTCTTCAGCGCTATTTTCCAGCTGTAGGCTTAACCTGTCAGCCATTGGGGTAAGGTCTTTTATCTGCTCATCCAGCAGAATCTGGCCAAAAGCGGAGTGTGGCAGCTTGCCGGAAGAGTGCAGTCGGCTGAGAAGACGTTCGGGGGCTTCTTCGTTAATCAGACTGTCAAGAATCCCGGCTTTCAGCTGGTAATTCTCCAGCGGCTCCATGGCGAATGTTTCGGTCTCCTCCAGGGCCTGGTCCTGAACGGAGAAATAGACTTTCAGGCGGCGGTTAAAAAAGTAGCGACTGGGGTTGCTGTAAAATCTCAACAGCTCGGCAAGCTCCACGTCGTTGAGGTTAACTCCCTCTTCATCCGGCAGGCGCGTCTGAATAAACTGGCCTGGCTTTTCTTCAGTGCGACTGGCTGCCGGTAACCACTCCTTAATGTAGCTGTGAAAAGTGTGCCCTCGCTGGTCGGGCTCAGGCTGATTCAAGAAGTTTCTGTGGCTGAACGGCTGCAGAGGGTGTTCAATAACCAACTGTTCTGATTTCAGGTCAAAACCCTGCTCGCAGTAGTTGAGCAGTTCGGTGACCAGCACGGAAGGAATGCGCTCACTGTTATCCTGTATCCGTCGGCCAACATAGCTGATGTAAAGGGTATCCTGGGCAGAAAGCAGAGCCTCCAGGAACAGGTAGCGGTCGTCTACCCGGCGTGAGCGGTCACCACGCCTGCCATGGCGGGCGATCAGGTCAAATCCGGCCGGGGCAATACTGCGGGGATAGGCACCGTCATTCATACCCAGCAGGCAGACAACCCTGAACGGGATGGAGCGCATGGGCATTAATGTGCAGAAATTGACCTGGCCAGCGAGGAAGCGCTGACTGCTGCGCTCCTGAGTGAGGCGATCGGTCAGATAACTGATAAAGACACTGCGTGATAATGGTTGTTGGTACCCGGCTTCCTGCAGCTGTTCATAGAGGTGAGACAGGGTATCCCTGACCAGTGTGAGCGCTGCGTCATCCTCTTCCGAGCTGGTAAGGAAAAAGCGATCCAGCAGCTGATGAGTGAACTGGATCCATTGTTCAATGGTTCGTGTGTTATCCAGTTCATCGAGTAATTGCTCACTGCTATCAATAAAACTGGCCAGATAGCCTGCCAGTGTTGCATTCATGCCCTGAACCGCGTCCATCGGCAAAATATCATCATAGACGCCGGTATTTTCCGGCATGGCATAGCCCAGCAGCATCCTTCTGAGCCCGAATGACCAGGAGTTGGCCTGCAGTTCTGGCAGGTCAAACCGGGTTTGGTGGGCAGGGGTTAAACCCCAGCGTATACCCGACTCATGGGTCCATTGTCTCAGAATGTCCAGATCACCGGTGGTCAGGTTGAAACGGTATTGAATGGCGGGCACTTCCAACAGCTCCATAAGCTCCGGGGCGGAGCAGCGGCTTTTGTCCAGCTCCAGCAGTTTAAGGAGTGCTGACAGGACAGGGTGCTCGTTTTTTGCACTGATATCTGAAATGGCCCAGGGGATACGACGCTGGTCATCCATGCTGCCAAATACGGCTTGAATCCACGGGGTATAGCTGTCGATATCCGGCAGCATGATGACAATGTCTTTGGGTGTCAGTTCCGGGTTTTGTTCAAACATATCAAGCAGATGGTCATACAGTATTTCCACCTCTCTGAGTGGGCTATGGCAGCTATGGAATTGCAGAGACTGATCGTTTGGCATCTCCGTTTTCTGGCCCTGGGCTGTGCGGTCGTGCAGTTCGAAGATGTCCTTTTGCAGATTGCCCAGCAGGGTATCTTTGTGGTCGCTGACAAAGACATCGATATCAAAAGCATCCAGGCCGTGGAGCTGGTGGAAGTAGTCTCTGCCAAGCTTGCCCATTGAGCCCAGCAGCGGATTGCCAATGGAGTCCAGGTTGTCCAGAGATAATCCCTCTTTACTGAACCAGCCTTTATCCTGCTGCTTCTTTTGATCCAGCAGTTTACGGGCTGCCAGCTGGCGCAGATATTTTGGGTCCCGTTCATCTCCCCAATAGTGCTGGCAGGGGTTAGCGACCATTAAATGCACATCGCACTGGCTGGACATTGCCTCGATGGATTCGACAAAATGCGGTGGCAGGGCAGAAATACCGAAGACAAACAACCGCCGTGGCAGCTGTGAGCTGCAATCATTATTGGCTATAGCCTCAAGAAAGCGGTGGTGCATATTGGCCCTGTGCCAGGGGGATTGTTCCAGTTCAGACGTTCTTGAGACCAGGGCACGCCATAATTTGGGCTGCCAGGGCTGGTCAGAGGTGGCTGTGCTGGTATCATTCCCCTGTTCCCAGTCCAGAATCCAGTCAGGGCGATAGACAAGATATTGGTCAAAAATATCAGCAATTTTTCCGGACAACTGAAACTTCCGAATGTCGTCATCATCGCTTGCCAGGTATTGGGTTAATGAATAGAAGTCCGGGTCGTGTTTCAGGGAGTCAAGGAGGTCCATCAGCTTCCAGGTCATTGACTCCTTATTGAAGGCGGATCGGCGTGGCACGTCCGGCAGGATGCGGATATACATTTGCCAGAGGAAACTGGCCGGCAGGGGGAAATTGACACCGGCGGCTATACCCAGCCCTTTCGCCAGTTCCAGTCTGAGCCACTGGGCCATTCCGGGGCTTTGTACCAGAATCTGTTCATCTTCCAGGGGGTTGCTCGGAGGGTTTTGGCGAAAAAGCTCGACCAGAAGGTCTTTAAGCACATCCAGATGATTGGAATGGTATATGGTCAGCACAGGGAAACGTCGTCATTAACCGATAGATAAGGCTACTGTCGGCGCTATCCACCATGCTGTCAACCGAATTGGTGGAAACTCAGGCCTGTCCCCGGCGGAGAATATTGTTTAACAACCCCGTTTTATTTTTTGCGCTGGTCGGCTGACTATTGCCCGGTTTGCCGCTGTAGGATTGATTAATTTCCTGTTCGGCTTTTTGTAACAGCGCGAGGTCAGGATTGGTCTTTTGCAGGAAGCGTTGCCCGCAGCCTTCACTGAGATGCAGTTTTTTCTTCAGCATTTTCATGGAATCCATCAATGATTTAGCCCGGGCAATGGCTTTTTTACTGGCATTAATTTGTTCGGTGGAAAATTGTTCGGTTGCCATGGTGTTCACCTGATAGTTATTGTCACGATTATTTTAGCAAAAAACCGAATTTATATTTTCTTTGATAGGTGATTGTCTGGATACAGGGTAAGATATGCCCGCTTTCCGGTTCCCTGACTTATCCCGAATTACTATGCCCTTCGCACTGAGCCGTTATTCCCGAACGATTTTATGGACTTTGATATCACTCCTGCTGTTTTTCCTGATATTGCCTATCAGTACGGGGCTTTATGCAGAGGGTAATAAAAAGCCGATCAAAATTGCTTATTTTGCCGATGATTCGCCCTGGATGTTTACCAATGATGAGGGAGAGGCCGACGGTGTGTTTCATGACTTCTGGGAACTGTGGTCGGAAAAAAGCAACATTGATATACAGTTTGTGGTGTCTTCTCCGGAAAAAATTGAAGCACAGCTTAAGGGGGCAGAAGTTGATATTCTGGCTTACCTGCCACCGGGCATGCAGGATCATTTGCGCAAGAATGGTCTGGAGAGTGTACCGATTCACTCGTTTGTTCCTGTTCTCTTTGTAAGAAAAAGCAGTCAGATAAGTAGCTTTGAGGAGGTACTTGCGAAACTCCGGGTTGGCTATATCAAAGGTTATAGCTGTCAGCCCTGCCTCAAAAGCTTTAATGCAGAAGCTGTTGTCATGCCCTTCACTTCAGGCTCATCTATGGCCACAGCAGTATCCAAACGTGAGATCGACGCGATACTTGGCGGCCGTACAAGCTTGAGCTACTACTTGCATAATCTGGGTGTTAAAGATGAATTTCAGGTGGTGCCAACGCCTTTGCCACCCGTTGAAGTCAAGGCCATTGTTGCCCCGGGTCGAACAGATCTTGTGCGTTATATTGAGCATGGGGTGGCGAAAATTTCTGATCAGGACAGAGCAGATCTTATTGAAGAGCTGTTCAGGTTTACGCATTGTCACCCTGAAAGTCTGGTCGTTGCCCTGGAGGCCGACCTTTCTCCGCTCTCTTTTATCAATGCACTGGGTAAACCCTCAGGCCTGTTTGTTGATATCTGGAATTTATGGTCAGAAAAAACAGGAACACCGATTAAATTCAGAATGGGCCCTATCGGTGAAAACATAAATGCTTTGCAAAAAGGTAAGGTCGACGTTATTGCTGCCGCGTCTCCGACGATGGAACGAAGCCAGTGGATGGCGCTGTCAAATCCTTACTATGGATTGAATACTCGAATTTACTTTCGCCCTGACAGCAACCTGGGTGATCCCGGGGCGGATTTAAATGGTAAAAAGCTGGGTGTGATCGGTTCTTCAAGCCCTGAGGAATTCGTTCGCCGCTGGTTGCCGGATGCGTATCCCATTGAACATGGCACTATCTCCGAGATGATTGGGAGCCTGTTCTCTGGAGAAATAGACGCATTTCTTGCCGAACCTGTGATTGTCCAGTCTGCCCTGAATCGCCATGGGCTGGTGGGTGAGGTGAACTCCAGCGAGTACTTTAATCTGAATGAGGCGGTTGGGGCTGGTCTTTTGCTGAACAGGTCGGCAGACTTATTGCCGGAGTTGAATAATGGCTTTCGGGCCATCACTCCGGATGAGTACCGTGCCATTGAAAACCGTTGGATTATCAGTAGTCGAGATCGCTATTTTCGCCACAGCGGCTCAGTGGTTGAACTGAGTGATTCAGAGCGCCGCTGGTTAGGTGAAAATCCGGTCATCAGTGTTCTGGTTGATAATAATAAACCGCCATTTTCTTATGTTGATAGAAGGGGCCAATGGCAGGGAATGACCATAGCTTACCTCAAGTTGTTGGAAGACAGGTTGGGCATCACCTTTCAGCTTTATCAGGATCCCGTATGGACCAATGCCTTGATTCAGGCGTATCGCCATGATGTTGACGCCGTTGCGATGTTGCAGAAAACGGAAGAGCGCAGCCGTTATCTGAATTTTACCAAACCATTTGTCAGTGTGTCGGCCGTGATCCTTGCCCGTGTTTCTGACAAAAGCATCCGTTCTCCGGGCCATTTAAATGGGAAAAGGGTTGGCTTTACGCCAGGTTATGTCACTTATGAAATCTTCCGGCAGAAATACCCAGGCATCAATTTTGTCAAGATGCCGGATATTGCCACAGGCTTGAATCAGGTTGCCAGCGGAGTTCTTGATGCCATGGTGGTCAACCTGGCTTCTGCAAGTTATGAAATCGAGCGCATGAAAATAACCAACTTGCAGGTGGTTGCTGAAGCGGGTTTTAATTATGACTTCAGTATGGCATCGAGAAACAACTCTCCTGAACTGGCCTCTATTCTGGAAAAAGCGGTGGATACCATTACTCCGGAAGACCGGGAGGCTCTTGAAAGCAGCTGGCTGTCGATTCAGGGAGGCATGTGGCGCCCTCATAAAGAGTTGTTTATTGGTCTGGTATTGATTCTGGTGACATTGATTCTTATTGTTTACTGGAATCGTCGTTTAACCATCGAGATTGCTGACCGTGAAAAAGCAGAAGAAGGGCTGCGGATTCGTTCCGAACTGGACCGGCTGCTGAGTGATATTTCCAGGCATTTCATGGACCAGCCGGTGCATCGGGCCAATGACTATTTTCTGAGTCGGCTTGGGCTCCATCTCAACGCTGAAGCTGTCTGTATCTTCTCCTGGGAGCCCCGGGCTCGTATCGAACATTATTGGTCAGCCAGGCCTGATCCTGATCCTGCGGCCTTTGAGTCATTGTTTGACCATGACTTTACCGGTGTTTATGGCGAGGTGAAAAAGGATCAGGGCAACATTCTTATTCGTGATGAAATATTGCAGAAGGGGGACCTTGAAGGTGCTGCCATTCTGGATGATTTGGGGATTTCCATCGCGGTCTATGCCCCTATGTTGCTGTTTGGTCGTGTGGTTGGTGGTATTGGATTGATCAATACGCCGGAAAAATATCAGGTCTATATCCATGAAATGGATTTGCTGCATCGAATGGGTGAGCTGGTGGCGGTTGCCCGTGATCGTCAACATGCGGAAGATGCCTTAAGAGTCAGTGAGGAACGTTACCAGCTGGCAATGGATGCGGCTTCCGATGGTCTCTGGGACTGGGATGTCCTCAGAGATGACATGTATTTAAGCCCCCGATATCAAACCATGCTGGGTTACCAGCCCGGGGAACTGTTGGGCAATATCAGGACCTGGCGACAGCAGCTTCATCCAGAGGATAAAATTTCCACCATTCATTTTTTTGAACAACAGCTGGAGACTTCCGATAACTCGTTCCAGTTTGTTTACCGTATCCGCAGGAAAGACGGCAGTTATTGTAATGTTCGCAGCAAAGGGAAGGTGGTGTTCAGGGATGAGCTGGGGAAACCCGTGCGGGTCATTGGTACAACCGTGGATATTACTCACCAGATTGAACGGGAACGTGAGCTGTCGATGGCCCGTTTCTCCCTCGATAGTGCCGGTGATCATATTCACTGGTTCAGAAGGGATGGTTACCACAAGTATGTCAATGAGTCTGCCTGTAAAGCCCTGGGATTTTCCCAGGAAGAGTTGATGAAACTGTCCATCATGGACATTAACCCGGCGGTTACCCGGAGTTCCTGGAAAAAGCTCTGGGAGCAGCTGGTGCTGAGAAAAGGTATGACCTATGAAACGCTGCGAAAAACATCCGATGGCACTGTTTTTCCAGTGGAGATTACTGCGAACTATATGGAGTATGAGGGAGAAGGGTACCTCTTTGCTTCCGGGCGCAATATCACCGATCGAAAACAGACTGAAGAAGCGTTACGCAAGGCGAAAGAAGTTGCTGACCAGGCCAATCAGGCAAAAAGTAATTTTCTGGCCAGCATGAGCCATGAGATCCGTACGCCGATGAATGCCATTATTGGCTTGAGTCATCTGGTTCAGGAAACCAGGCTTTCTTATCAGCAGCGGGATTACATCAGTAAAATTCAGTCATCTGCCCATGATCTTCTGGGTATCATCAACGATATTCTTGACTTCTCAAGAATTGAGGCAGGCAAACTCAATATGGAAAATATTGAATTTGACCTTGGGGGCGTTTTTGACAATGTCTATAACCTCAGCAACATCAAGGCCAGAGAAAAGGGCCTGACACTGACTTACGATATTCAGTCGGATGTGCCCAGACATCTGCGGGGTGATCCGCTCCGGCTTGGGCAGATACTGATCAACCTGACTCATAATGCCCTCAAGTTCACCAGTGAAGGCGAAGTCAATGTGTCTGTCACGCTGGTCAGTAGCAGACAGGATGTGGTCAGACTGCAGTTCTCGGTGACCGATACGGGTATTGGTATCAGTAAACAGCAGCAGAGTAAGTTATTTCAGTCATTTTCTCAGGTTGATGGGTCAACAACCCGGAAGTTTGGTGGTACCGGGCTGGGGCTGGCTATCTGTAAGAACCTTGTGTACATGATGAACGGGGAAATCTCTGTTGATTCAGAACCCGGCAAGGGCAGTACTTTTTGCTTTACCGTTGAACTGGGTGTTGCCCATCAGGTTCAGGTACTGGAACAGTCCCTTGCCGGGACTCGTGTGCTTGTGGTGGATGATAACCCGGCAGCAAGAGCACTTCTGATCAGTCATTTGCAAACATCCGGATGCGAAACCCTGGAAAGTAAACATGGTGATGAAGCGCTGGCGTTGCTGAAAGAGAAGAATTCCGGTGCTGATAAGGCCATTTCCCTGGTGCTGCTTGACTGGAGAATGCCGGATATGGATGGCATTGAACTGGCAGAACGTATTCATAAACTCAATCTTGCCCCGGAACCCAAACTGATGATGGTTTCGGCCTATGGTCGGGAAGAGCTGATGGCAAAAGCCTCAGGTACAGTGGATGCTTTTCTGATTAAACCGGTCAATCACAGTGTTTTGATAGAGACTATTCTGCGCCTGTTGCAGTGTCAGAATAATCCGAAAACTGAAATCATCGAAGAAGCTCGATTTTGCGAGATTATGCCTAAAGGCCGCATACTGCTGGCTGAGGATAATGAAATCAACCGCCAGGTTGCCCGTGAGCTGTTACAGGGCATGGGGCTTGAGGTCGTCATGGTCACGAACGGTGCCGAAGCGGTAGAGCGGGTGAAGCACGAAGACTTTGACCTGGTCTTTATGGACATTCAGATGCCTGAAATGGATGGGTATCAGGCAACACGGAAGATCAGGCGAAAGCTTGGCAAAGATAAACTGGTAATTATTGCCATGACTGCACATGCCATGACCGGAGATCGGGAGCGCTGTTTGCAGGCTGGAATGAATGATCATATTTCCAAGCCATTAAGTCCTGCTGCTCTCAAGCAGATGGTGCGTCACTGGTTGCAGGCAGGAGAAACCGATGTGCATCAGACTGTTGCGTTGCCACAGGCATCAGAGAATATGTCCTGCCTGAAACTGCCGGGAATAGATGTAGACGATGGTTTGCAGAGGCTTCAGGGCAACCGGGCGCTTTATGAAAAGCTGTTGACAGACTTCTATCATGGCCAGCGGGAAGATCTGATCCAATTAGAAGGGCTTCTGGAAACCGGCAAATGGCATGAGGCTTGCCAGTTGGTGCATGCATTGAAAGGGGTTGCCGGTAATTTAGGGGCAAGCAGCCTGCATGATCAGGCTGCTCAACTTGAGCATAGTTTACGCAGACAATTTGAAATGCCTGACAATAGCTTGATGGACTCGTTTGTGCTGGCCTTTGAGCAGGTGATGGAAGGCCTTGAACATTTGCCGCCGGTAAAAGAAGGTTTGGAACCCGCCGGGGAGGGATCTATTGCCGTTGGTGAGCTGAATGAGCTGCTTGATGAGATGGAGCAAAAGCTCAGTGAAGGTGATGTGGATGTGGTTTCTCTGCTGCCAACGATCATTCAGGGGCTGCAAGATCAGATTGACCACAAAGAGCTGACGTTATTTCAGGATGCTGTTATCAGTTACGACTTTGACGAAGCCTATGGGGTGCTGGTGGAAATCAAAAAGAATATCAGCGGATAGCTTGCCACTCACCCAGTCATGACTCTGGGTGAGTGGTATTGGCTGGGGCGACTATTTTTGCAGTTCGGCCTTTGGATCTATTGCATAGGGTATTTCATGAACCTGCAGCTGATGGTTTTTTTCTGTATCCAGAAAGACATCGTTGGCTTCAGCCGCTTCAATCCGAATAACCGCCAGTAATTCAATGTTGCCGTTTTCGACATTACGGGCACGCTGAATGATTTCACCAACCGGTTTACCATCACTGTTGTAAAGTCGGGTGTTAATGTCAGGTTGTTCGGTACTTTCCAGGCTCAACCAGTAACACCGGCTTTTCTGCTGCCCAAGGTTTTGCATTCGGGTCACAATTTCCTGCCCGGTATAGCACCCTTTTCTGAAGCTGACTCCGCCAAGGGAGGGTTGATTGAGATGTTGGGGAATGTATTTATCGATGGTTTCCTGACAAAGCTCTGGAATAACTGACTCAATATTCAGTAACGCCCAGAAATCTTCCGTTGCAGGTGTAAGCTCTTTGGTCAGTTCTGGCCATAACAAAGGAAGGTCATCCTGATGAAGCCAAAGCTCATAGCGAGTTCTGATACCAGGGACTTTTATAAGGTAGCCATTGCCGGAGACTTTGATGACTTCGTTTTGCTCTGGAAGTGATGAGTCGGGGAACATTTTGGTCAGCAGGGTGTCGATATTGGCTCCGGACAGGCCGAGAACCATGTGCTCTGGTTGGCTGGTGAGATTAACCTTAAAGAAAACCGCGTACTTTTTCAGAGTGTCGAGAGAGGTTTCAGTCAGACCTGAATTCATGGTCAACAGGTAGTCTTCACCATTGTCCATGATTTTGAAACTGGTATACATCCGTCCTTTAGGGGAGCATGCCACCCCGGTGCTGTATTGATGAGTGGCCAGCTGAAGCATATGTGTTGAAATCTGTCCCTGCAAAAACTTCTGGCGATCGGTACCGTCAATTTTGATAAAGCTGTGGCCAGAGAGTACTGAGACAGAATTTTCATCCAGTGTCTGAGGTGTTTTGGCAAAGCCTGTCAACCGCTCTTCTTTATAAACAGCGCCCTGAGTTGTTAAGTAGGTCTTCCAGTCGGTGGTCATCTGATTACCTTGTTATCTGGTTGCCGCAATTGCATTTAATAGATGCTGGCATAATAGAAGATTATTGCTGCGAATTTAAAGGTATAATAACCGGCAAAATCCATAATAGGAGTTATTCTAAGATGCTGGGTGAAAATGAGCTGAAATGCCTGCAGTGGCGAAGTCGTCGTGGGATGCTTGAGCTTGACGTGCTTTTGGAACCTTTTACCAGAGAGGCTCTGTCTGAGCTCAGTGAAGCTGATCAGCTAACCTATGTTCGCCTGTTGGAGTGTGAAGATCCGGACCTCTTCAGTTGGTTTATGAGTGGTACAAGGCCTGAAGATCAGGCTCTTAGCCGCATGGTTGACAGAGTATTGGAGCGTGGGCGTTACAAAGGCGAGTCTTTGTGAAGTTAATGTAAGAAGTTCCCGTTACCACCTTGTTTTGATGCTTATCAGCCACGGTGCTGCTTGTGTTGCACTGTGGCTCTGTTCAGTCTGGCCTGTTGTCAAATTTGCCCTGGCCATGGTTCTCGCCTTGCATTTCTATCGACACTACCTTCAATTTATTGCTCAGAGTCTTCCGACCAGTATTTCTGTAATTCGTTTGCTGGAAGATCAGTGGCGGGTGAATCTTGCCGGTGCCTGGTATCGCGCCTGGCCTGAGGGGGAGATTGTTGTCACCTCAATATTGATTTGCTTTAAGTTGAAAGTTGAAGGTAAGCGGTATCCTTCCTGCCTGATTCTGTTTCCAGACAGTGCTGACCCGGTTGAGCTGCATGGTCTCAGGCTGAGGCTGATGCTTGAGTCTCACTCTCTGTTTGGTGGCAAGGGCGATGGGCACATATAGTTTATGCCCATCGTGTTAGGCCTGAATGTCTTCATTTTGATATTGCTGTCTTTATCAACTGTGGCCTTTGTAATACCTGAAGTTATTCTTCAGGATCGGATACGGTGAACATCCACAAAACGTCAACAGCCCCTGAAGTTCTCTGGAACCAGAATCGTGTCTTCAGGAACAGGATTCGTATGAAGGTAATCCAGCGTGTAGTGCAAACCGCGGGACTCTTTTCTGGCCATGGCGCATCGAATAATCAGCTCAGATACCTGGGCAAGGTTGCGCAGCTCTATCAGGTCATTGCTGACTTTGAAATTGCTGTAGAACTCATGAATTTCAGATTGGAGCAACTCAACGCGATTCATTGCTCTTTGCAGACGTTTTGTGGTGCGGACAATACCCACGTAATCCCACATAAACCGGCGAAGTTCATCCCAATTGTGAGAGATAACCACATTTTCATCGGAATCTGTTACCTGGCTTTCATCCCAGTTCGGCAGAGAGGGTGGTTGTGGGTATTGATGAATGGTATCGCGTATTATCCGGGCGCAGCTTTTGGCAGTGACAAAGCACTCCAGCAGTGAATTACTGGCCAGCCGATTAGCACCATGCAGGCCGGTAAAACTGCACTCACCAACGGCAAAAAGGCCTTGTACGTCGGTTTGACCGTTTTTATCAACCAGTATTCCACCACAGGTATAATGGGCAGCAGGAACAATAGGGATTGGGTCTCTGGTGATGTCGATATCGTAGCTGAGGCAACGCTCGTAAATGGTTGGAAAATGAGAGCGAATGAACTCCGTCGGCTTATGGCTGATATCCAGGTAAAGGCAGTCTGACCCCAAGCGCTTCATTTCATGGTCAATGGCCCGTGCCACAATATCTCTGGGAGCCAGCTCTTCCCTGGGGTCGTAGTCTGGCATGAACCGGCTGCCATCGGCCCGTTTGAGCAGGCCGCCTTCGCCCCGAACGGCTTCTGAAATCAGAAACGACTTGGCATTTGGGTGGTAGAGGCAGGTCGGGTGAAATTGATTAAACTCCATATTGGCAACCCGGCAGCCTGCCCGCCAGGCCATGGCAATGCCGTCTCCGGACGCACCATCGGTGTTACTGGTATAAAGGTAGGTTTTACTGGCACCTCCGGAGGCAAGCACGGTACAGCGGCTCTTGAAGGCATGCACCTGATCTGATAGAAGATCGAGTATATAGACACCAACGCAGCGCGGTTCATGCTGGTGAATCTGAGGTTCCAGTTTGCTGGTGGTGATCAGGTCTACAGCCAGGTGATGGTCGTAAAGGTCTATGTTCGGCTTGAACCTTGCTTGTTCCACTAAGGTATCTGAAATAGCCCGGCCAGTGGCATCTGCGGAGTGAATGATTCTGCGGGAGCTGTGTCCACCTTCCCGTGTCAGGTGATAGTCGAAGGGCCGGTCAGCGGTATTATCCGGTGTGAATGGTACGCCCTGGCTGATCAGCCACTCAATACTCTCTCTGCCATTCTCCACGATATGTCGAACAGCCGACTCGTTACACAGGCCTGCTCCCGCGGTGAGGGTATCTTTCACATGCTGGTCAATATTGTCACCGGTCTGGTCCAA
The DNA here is from genome assembly GCF_002864045.1 of Endozoicomonas acroporae. Classification (GTDB taxonomy): domain Bacteria; phylum Pseudomonadota; class Gammaproteobacteria; order Pseudomonadales; family Endozoicomonadaceae; genus Endozoicomonas; species Endozoicomonas acroporae. The sequence goes on along the minus strand of NZ_PJPV01000047.1, from coordinate 41,473 downwards.
TACCGCCGCCACGCCTCCCTGCGCCCAATAGGTTGAGCCAGCGCTTAATGAGTCTTTGCTGAAAATGGCTATTCTGGCATCATCAGGCAGCTGCAGTGCCGTGGTCAGTCCGGCTGCGCCAGAGCCAATGATGATTACATCGTAATTGTAGGGCTGTTGCATAAGGCTCCCCGGTCATCAAGTCACTCTGACATCTTTTATCCTTCCTATAATCCATAGGAAAATGAATGCAGTGTGGTTTAATGTGCTAGCCTGTGGAACTGTACATGTCTGGATAAGTAACATGATGAGTTCTTTATTGAGTGGCTTAGCTATTTATCGGTATGATTAATGACAGTTACTGGTTATGTGCATCGGGCTAAAGAGGCTATTTTACGGGTCGATGTTAAAATTGCTGCTGACCTGAATCAAGAGGCCCGAGTAAACTTGTCTGACCTGTGTATTTTCTCAACCGGGCCAGCCGGGTACCTGGAATATTCATTGTCAGGGCATAATATAGAATGTCTGGAAGTTACTGTAGTGTCGTTGAGGTGCTAAAAATAACCTGTCGGTTTTCCAATATAAATATAACTACAACACCCGGATAAACCGGGTTGTGGTGGACAGATACCTTTTGAAGTAAAAAATTGAAAATATCAGGAACTTTTCTTCATTTTGATGGTCTATATACTTGCTGCTGAGCTAAACCCTTTATTGCACGATGGTGCCTTTTATGGTGTTCCTGCCATGCATGGGTGGAGATGCCTGAATGGTTGATAGTCCGGATACTGATCAGCAGTTGGTTGATCGTGTAAAGCAGGGTGACAAGAGAGCTTATGATGTGTTGGTCATTAAATATCAACACCGTATTCTTGGGCTGGTTGGCGGTTATCTCAGTGACTTTCAGGAAGTTCAGGATGTTACGCAAGAGGCTTTTATAAAAGCGTACCGTGCACTGGATAAGTTTCGTGGTGACAGTTCTTTTTATACCTGGTTGTACCGTATTGCTGTCAATACAGCCAAAAATCACCTGGTATCCAAAGGGCGAAGATTGCCAGAGTCTGATATCGATGTTCATGATGCAGACTTTCTGGAAACAGCGACAACCCTGAGGGTCGTTGATACCCCTGAGCGCAACCTGTACTGTAATGAAATCGAGCAGGTTATCCATGATGTCATTCAGCGTTTACCCGATGAACTGAGAACAGCGGTAATGTTGAGGGAGTTTGATGGCCTCAGCTATGAAGAAATTGCCGATGTTATGGACTGCCCGGTAGGTACTGTACGGTCCAGAATTTTCAGGGCTCGTGAAGCCATTGATCGTGAGATCAGACCGTTATTAGGGCAAAGTGGTTAAACAGGGTTTAACTCATGTGCGACAGAGTGAAGGTCGGCATGAATACCAGAGGTTTGTCTATGAGTGAAAAGAGTTCTCAAAACAGTGCCAGAGAACATTTGAAAGAATCTTTATCGGTTTCTCTGGATGGACAGGCCAGTGAGCTGGAATTGCGCCGAGTGATTGATAGTATCGGCAAGGACGATGACCTTCGGGCGCTTGCGGGTCGTTATCAGCTGATTGGTGAGACACTGCGTGGAAACAGCAGCAAATTTGCCAATGTCGATATTTCCAGGGGCGTGATGAATGCCATAGAGCAGGAAGAGGCCGATAATACCGGTGCGCAGAATGTCTCTGGAGCAAAAGGTTCTTCTGCGATCAGCCCCGTATCCGGGCGCTTTTTTGAGGATGTATGGGCTTCTTTGGGTAAGGTTGCGGTTGCAGCCTCGGTGGCTTTTGCCATTGTTGTCGGGGTCAGAAACAGTAATCCGTCTCCTGATTTGCAGGTTCTGGCTGAAAATGAACCGGTTACCCTGACTCAGCCAGTACAGCTGGCACAATCAGGTCATAACGATTATGGTGCATTGGGTATTCGTGCCGGGTACAACTCAAGGCAGCATGACGGTATTACCCCTGAGCAACTTGCTTATGCCCAGAGTCTTGCTGACAGGGCAACCAGGGAGCGTTTTCATGCCTATGCACTTCAGCATGCAGAGCTTTCTGCAATGGGAAGTGGCCAGAGTATTTTGTCATTTGCCAGATTGACCAGTTTTGACAACCAATAAATTTATGAAACAGATGCAATGGATTACCGGAAAGTTACTGGTTCTATGTTTTTTTGTCAGTGGCTTTGTGTCTGCGGAAACATCACCCGATGCAGTTTACCTGCTTGAAAGAATGGCTGCTTCTGCCAAAAGTCTGAGCTTTCGGGGAGAGTTTGTTTATCAGCAGGGAGCGCAGCTGCAGACATTAAGTGTTATTCATCAGGCTGAAGCTGAGAATATTTCGGAAAAAGAACGCATTCTCTATCTGGATGGCGCTCCCAGGGAAGTCATACGCTCCGGAAATGAACTTTTCTTTTCCAGTTATAACGAAGGGGTGACCAGGTTTCAGCATGGTTCATTGATGCCGGTAGTAAACAAGTTCCAGTCTGGTGTATCTGAGCGTTTCTATGACTTGAAAATTGTAGGTATTGACCGCGTTGCTGGTCGAGAAGCCGTGCTGTTGCTTGTGCTGCCGAAAGATCGTTTCCGTTATGGCTATCAGTTATGGCTTGATCGGGTATCCTCACTGTTGCTGAAATCAGTGCTGGTTGATGATCAGGGTAAAATCATTGAGCGACTGCAGTTTACATCCCTGAATGTTGGTCAGCTGTCAGATGATGTTCTGGCGCTTCTGGACCGCAAGCCCTCCGGTGTCGATGAAACTATTCAGATAAGAAGCAACCCAGAACACTCAGAGAAACCTGATGTGCCCCCGGAATGGGAAACGGGCTGGCTGCCTGATGGCTTTGTGCTGGAAAACAGCACCGTCCGTCCTTCTCCGGTTAGCAAGCACGATGTAGATGCTTTGATTTTTTCTGATGGAATTGCCAGTTTCTCTGTCTTTGTTGAGCAGGATGATACTCGGGTACTAAGTCAGGCTTCTGAACAAATCGGTGCTCTTTCGGCGGTTTCAAAGATTTACAGAGAGGGAAATCAGTACTTCCATGTGACGGTTGTTGGTGATATTCCTCTGGGTACGGCAGAGAGGGTGGCTGTATCTGTTCGTCCGGTAAAAATGAAGCCTTGATGTAATGATCAAGTAAGTTTGCTGGACTTGAAGACTGGTTTTTTTTGTATTATTTCGTTACCGATCTATATCAGGTTTTCAGGAATATGATAGAAGAGCAGGGACGAGTTGTGGCTGTAGAGCATGATTTTGTCTGGGTTGAAACAATCAGACAGTCCGGTTGTTCAAGCTGTAGTGCCCGAAACGGTTGTGGGCAGCATCTCTTTGAAAAGTACAGGGTCGGCTCATCCTTTTCATATATCAAAGCGCTTTGTCCCTGGGTAGTGAAAGAGGGTGACATGGTTGTGGTCGGTATTCCGGAAGGCTCCTTGCTAAAGGCTTCTTTTCTGATTTATCTCTTCCCGCTTCTGCTTATGATGGCTGGCATCTGGTTGTCCTCTGTAATGGGGGCAGCAGATTGGCTGCTGCTTGTCTCAGCTGGTTTGCTCCTGGCATGTGGCTTTGGTGCAGTAAAGTTATTTGGGAAGAGGTCAGCTGATATGTGCCGTGTTGATGTGGTAAGGGTATTACCCTCTGACAATTTGTCGTTATCAGGCAGCTCCTCCGGGCGAACGCTTTCTTCCAGGCAGGAATGAGTTTTCTTGTTTTATTTCTGATGCTGCCGGGTCGCCTTGTTATCACGTAATTATAAATAATATCGCAGGAGCGTATGGCTGCGGTGAGTTTTTTCAATAGTCGAATACTGGAGAAAACATAATATGAGTAGGGTGTTTTTTCTCTGCAAAAAGTCACTTTATAACGTTGGGTTTTCCCTGCTTTTGTTTTACGCAACACTGGCAAATGCTTCAGTCAGGGGTTCCGGCCTGCCAGATTTTGCGGCATTGTTTGAACAGGCATCACCAGCGGTAGTGAATATCAGTACTCTGGCCACGCCAAAAGCGAGACCGTCAATATATGGGCCGGGCGGGGAGGAGATTCCTGAAATTTTTCGCCGTTACTTTGGTATCCCGCTGCCTGATGAAAACCCTTCCGGACGTTCTCAACCGATGTCACTCGGTTCTGGCTTTATTATCTCGTCAGACGGTTACATTCTGACCAATAACCATGTTATCGAAGGTGCTGATCAGATTATTGTCAGACTCAGTGACAGGAGTGAGCGTTCTGCAGAACTTATCGGTGCCGATAAGCGTTCGGATCTGGCGCTGTTAAAAATTAACAATGACCGCAGTCTGCCCGTCGTTAAGCTTGGTGATTCCGAGAGTGTTAAGTCTGGTCAATGGGTAGCAGCGATTGGGTCTCCGTTTAATTTTGAATATTCGATTACCAAAGGCATTATCAGCGCTCTGAATAGAAGCCTGCCCAGCGACTCCTATGTCCCGTTTATTCAAACCGATGTCCCTATCAATCCGGGTAACTCGGGTGGTCCGCTGTTTAATATGAATGGCGAGGTCATCGGAATTAACTCCCAGATTTTTACCCGCTCTGGCGGTTTTATGGGGCTGTCATTCGCCATACCGGTTGATCATGTTATGTGGGCGGTTGATCAACTGAAAGAGAAGGGTTATGTCACCCGGGGATGGCTGGGGGTCGCCATTCAGGATGTGGATCGGGATCTTGCCGAATCGTTTGGTCTGGAAAAACCCATGGGGGCATTGATCAGTCAGGTGGTTCCCGGTGGTCCGGCTGATAAGGCAAGGCTTCATCCCGGCGACATTATTGTCAGATTTAATGAAAGAGTTATCAGCAGCTCAGGCGTATTGCCAATGTCGGTGGGGGTGATAAAACCCGGCGAAAAAGCCAGGCTTGAATATATCCGCAATGGCAAGCGCAAGACCGTAGATGTTGTAGTGGGTGAGCTGCCGGATGAAAATAGTGGTGCCCCTGAACATAGGGGAGATAAGACGCCTTCTGATAAGAATCCTTTAGGTGTTCAGGTAGCAGAGCTTGATGAGAATTATCGCAGTAAGCTGCGCCTGGATGAGGATGTTCAGGGGCTGGTGGTGATCGGCGTTAACCGGGGTGCTGGTCGTTCCATTGGGTTGCGCCAGGGCGATGTTATCACGGATCTGAACAATAGCAGTGTGACAACGGTGGCAGAATTCAAAAAAGTGGTCGCCAAACTGCCCAGGAACCGCTCAATTTCAATGCGGGTTATTCGCGGTGGGAATCCCGGTTACATCACCTTCCGGTTACAGGAGTGATCAAATATGGTTAACTACTTATGACCATGGAGTAGTGTGCTGACATGTTATAGAATATTATGGAATCATTTATGCAGGTCAGACACGTGTTAATTGCTGCCGGAGCTTTAGCCACAGGCATGAATAAAATCAATTCATGCTGTTTAACAGCCGGTAAGTCAGTTTGATCAGCAGGCCAATTCCCTAATTCAAGACGGTCCCCGCGATTGCGGGGATCGCTTTTTGTGACGTTTTTATAGTAGATACTATCGTGAGCGACCTAAGCTTAATCAGGAACTTTTCCATCATTGCCCATATTGATCATGGGAAATCAACCCTGGCTGACCGTTTTATCCAAACCTGTGGAGGGCTCAGTGATCGTGAAATGCAGGCCCAGGTGCTTGATTCCATGGAGCTTGAGCGCGAGCGTGGCATCACCATCAAGGCCCAGAGTGTGACGCTGGATTATCATGCCAAAGATGGTAATACCTATCAGCTGAATTTTATCGATACACCAGGGCACGTTGACTTTTCCTATGAAGTTTCACGCTCCCTGGCGGCCTGTGAAGGTGCGCTTCTGGTGGTGGATGCGGCCCAGGGTGTTGAGGCGCAATCCGTTGCTAACTGCTACACCGCCATAGAGCAGGGGCTGGAAGTCATGCCTGTGCTGAATAAAATGGATCTGCCCCAGGCAGAGCCAGACCGGGTCTCCCAGGAAATTGAAGAGATTATCGGTATTGACGCGACCGATGCTGTCCGCTGTTCTGCCAAGAGTGGTTTGGGCATTGAGGATGTCCTTGAGCGACTGGTGTCCACTATTCCTGCCCCTGAAGGTGACATCAATGGGCCATTGCAGGCACTGATCATCGATTCCTGGTTCGATAACTATCTGGGTGTCGTGTCTCTTGTGCGGGTGAAAAACGGTACGTTGCGCAAGGGAGAAAAGATCATCGTTAAATCCACCAAACAATCTCATGTTGTGGATAATGTCGGTATTTTCACGCCCAAGCGGACGCCCACCGGAGTTCTTAAAGCCGGTGAGGTTGGCTATGTGGTTGCCGGTATCAAAGATATTCACGGTGCTCCCGTCGGTGACACCCTGACTCATCTGAAAACCCAGGATGTTGCAGCGCTGCCAGGCTTTCAACATGTTAAGCCGCAGGTCTATGCCGGCTTGTTCCCGGTCAGCGCGGATGACTTTGAAGATTTTCGTGATGCGCTGGAAAAATTGAGTCTGAATGATGCTTCCCTGTTTTATGAGCCGGAGAGCAGTGATGCGCTGGGCTTTGGTTTCCGCTGTGGCTTCCTGGGCATGCTGCATATGGAAATCATTCAGGAGCGACTTGAGCGGGAATATGACCTGGATCTGATTACCACGGCTCCCACGGTAATCTATCAGTGTCATATGAAAAATGGCAGTGTGGTGGAAGTTGATAACCCTTCCAGACTGCCTGACCCTGCAGGTATTGATGAAATTCGTGAACCTATCTCCCGGGCCAATATTCTGGTACCTCAGGAATATCTCGGTAATGTGATTTCTCTCTGCGTTGAAAAGCGCGGCGTACAGAAAGATATGCAGTTCACGGGTGGTCAGGTCTCACTGACCTACGATATTCCGATGAACGAGGTGGTGCTGGATTTCTTTGACCGACTGAAATCGGTGAGCAGAGGGTTTGCTTCTCTGGACTACTCTTTTGATCGTTTTGAAACCGCTAAAATGGTTCGGGTGGATATTCTGATCAATGGTGAAAAAGTCGATGCACTGGCGGTTATTGTGCATAAGGATCACGCCGTTTCCCGCGGACGGGTTCTGACGGAAAAAATGAAAGAGATCATTCACCGCCAGATGTTTGATGTTGCCATTCAGGCCGCCATCGGTGGGCAGATTATTGCCCGGACCACGGTAAAAGCGCTCAGAAAGAACGTCACTGCGAAATGCTATGGTGGTGACGTGAGTCGTAAGCGTAAACTGCTGGAAAAACAGAAGGCCGGTAAGAAACGGATGAAGCAGGTTGGGCGTGTGGAAATTCCTCAGGAGGCTTTCCTGGCAGTTCTAAAGGTCGACAAATAATTCACCATTGATTATATAAGAGAAAAACAGCCATGGATTTTAACTTTCCACTGCTATTGGTACTGTCGGTTGTTGTTACAGGTATCATCGCACTGATTGACCGACTTTTTTTGTTACCAAGGCGAAAGGCTGCTGTTGCCAGGCTCGGTGCCGAGGGCGGAGACGATGACGCCCTTGAGAAGCTGGCCAGGGAGCCAGCCGTGGTTGAGACCTCCAAGTCTATCTTCCCAGTTTTGCTGTTTGTTCTGGTGATTCGATCCTTTTTGTTCGAACCTTTTCAAATTCCGTCTGGCTCCATGATTCCGACCCTGGAAGTGGGTGATTTTATTCTGGTTAATAAATACAGTTACGGTTTGCGTTTGCCCGTGTCAGGCACCAAGGTGCTTGCCATCGGTGAGCCTGATCGTGGTGATGTGATGGTGTTTAAACAGCCAGGGAAAGAAAATATCAACTTTATCAAGCGTGTGATCGGTTTACCTGGCGACGTTGTTCGATATACGGACAAGCGGCTGACGGTGAACGGCCAGGTGGTTCCTGAAGAGTTTGTGGCACAACTCAGTGATGCCCGATCCATTTATCGTCTCTATAACGAAGGTGATGAAGGCAAGCGCTACCAGGTTCGAAAAGAGCTGACCAGTCATGATTTCCGGGCTGAAGGTGAGTGGGTTGTGCCTGACGGCATGTACTTCGTCATGGGGGATAACCGTGACCGAAGCAATGACAGCCGGTATTGGGGCTATGTTCCTGAACAGAATATTGTGGGTAAGGCGGTTTACATCTGGATGCACTGGCCGAGCTGGACTCAACTTCCCGGCTTTAAGAACAACGGGGTGATTGAGTAAGCTGTCTAAGGAGAGAATCTTATGTATGGTATGAAGAGCCGACAACGAGGCAGTAGTGCAGTCAGTTGGCTGTTTTACCTGTTAATTGGTGGACTATTGTTGTCTTTTGCGGTTAAGGTTGTGCCCTTTTATATGGATGACCACTCTGTGCAGCAGGTGGTATCTTCATTAACTGACCGGCCAGGCTCTGCCACTGCATCCGTTACCCAGGTGAGAACCTGGATAAATAAAGGGTTGCAGCTAAACCTGATAAAGCTTGATCGCAATGAGGTTAAGGTCACCCGCGAAAACGGTGTTGTCGCTGTCGATATTGACTACGAGCGACGGATTCATTTTTTCCATAACGTTGATCTGGTATTAACGTTTGAACATAACTGGAAAGCTGGAACTCAGTGAAAACGCTTGAACTTGCCCGACTGCAGAAAAAGTTAGGGCATGAATTTTCCAATCAGAGCCTGTTGGCGCTGGCGCTCACCCATCGCAGCTTTGGCAGTCGTAACAATGAGCGACTGGAGTTCCTTGGCGACTCGATTGTCAACTTTGTTATTGCTGAAGCCCTCTATGAGCGCTTTCCCGATGCCAAAGAAGGGCAGTTGAGCCGCCTGCGGGCTCGAATGGTGCGCGGTGTAACCCTGGCCGAGCTTGGCCGGGAGTTTGAACTGGGCGACTTTCTTCGTCTTGGCTCCGGTGAGTTGAAAAGTGGTGGCTTCCGGCGTGAGTCCATTCTTGCGGATGCGGTTGAGGCCATTATTGGTGCGATTTACCTGGATGCCGGTATGGCCGTTTGTCACCAGCGAATTCGCGCCTGGTTTACCACTCGTCTGGATCAACTGACCACGACGGATGAGCAGAATAAAGATCCGAAGACCCGCTTGCAGGAATATCTGCAGGCGCGGCAGCAGTCACTGCCAAAATATCAAGTGACAGATATTCAGGGGGAAGCTCATGACCAGCACTTTTCAGTGATTTGTGAACTGGAATGTCTGGATGAGCCGTCGCAGGGGGAAGGGTCGAGTCGTCGTGGTGCTGAACAGCAAGCGGCTCGCAATGCATTGAAGTTGCTTGGCGTTGATCATTAAGAGCGCAGAAAACAGATGACATCTGATGTAAATCGTGAAGAGCCCGCTGCTCATGAACTCAGCCTTTCCGATCCCGCTTCGGAACACAGCCGCTGTGGCTACGTCGCCATTGTTGGCAGACCCAATGTTGGCAAATCAACCCTGTTGAATCACCTGCTCGGCCAGAAGCTTTCCATTACCTCCCGCCGCCCCCAGACTACCCGCCATCAGGTTCTGGGTATCAAGACGGAGCAGGGGGTTCAGACGGTCTATGTTGATACGCCGGGCATGCACAAGGTGCAGAAAAAAGCGATCAACCGCTATATGAACAAAGCGGCCAGCAGTGCCCTGGCGGGTATTGATGCCATTGTTTTTGTGGTTGACCGCCTGACCTGGAATGAAGAGGATCAGATGGTCCTGGAAAAGGTACAAGGTGCCCGCTGTCCGGTTATTCTTGCGATTAATAAAGTGGACAAGATCACGGATAAGGGGCAATTGATCCCGCACCTTGAGTCTCTGTCAACAAAAATGGATTTTCATGGGGTGGTGCCCATCTCTGCGCAGCACGGCCATAACCTGAAACAGCTGGATGAAATGATTACCCGGCTGATTCCGGCAGGCGTTCATCATTTTCCTGAAGATCAACTGACGGACCGCAGTTCCCGTTTTCTTGCCGCTGAGCTGGTGCGGGAGAAGGTCATGCGTCAGCTGGGTGATGAGCTGCCTTATGAAGTGACGGTGGAGATTGAAGAGTTCAAGCATGAGTTGCGGCCGAAAGGTCCACTGTTGACCATCAGTGCCTTGATTCTTGTGGAAAGAGCGGGCCAGAAAGCCATTGTTATTGGTGACCGGGGAGCACGACTGAAAAAAATCGGACAGGAGGCCCGTAAAGATATGGAGCACATGTTCGACTCAAAAGTCATGCTGAACCTTTGGGTTAAGGTCAAGGCAGGCTGGTCTGACGATGAGCGTGCCCTGAAAAGTCTGGGGTATGATCACAACCTGTGATTGGTAATGAATTCCATAAAGCCTGGTTGCTGCATCGGCGCTCTTATAAAGAGCGCTCAGTGATTGCTGAGTTTTTAGTGGAAGGTCATGGCCGTGTGGCCATGGTGGTTCGGGGAGTAAGGCAGTCGAAGTCCCGGCTGGCTTCGCTGTTACAGCCTTTTCATCAGGTACTGGTGCGCTGGAAAGGACGAAGTGAGCTGAAAACACTGGTTGACCTGGAGCTTGACCGCTTTACCTTTCTGACCGGCGAGCGGCTTTATTGTGGGTTCTATGCCAATGAGTTGTTGATGCGATCAATGATTCCGGGGCAGCTGGTGGATGGCGTGACGGATTTATACCGGGACCTATTGGCTCATCTTCATCAGAACGTGCCTCTTGAACCGTTGCTCCGTTCCTTTGAGCTGGATTTGCTGGAACTCTGCGGCTATGCCCCACCGCTTGACTGGGACGTGGTCAGTGATGCGCCTTTAAAAGAGGGCATGGTTTATCGCTTTGAACCTGAGCATGGGCTGGTACCGACCCATGGACAAGTCAGCTACCATGAGAGACCGTTTTGTTACAACGCAGAGTTGCTGCAAGCACTTTCGGCCAGGGATTTCACCAATGCTGATTTCTATCCGGGTTTCAAGCGCTTCACCAGGCAGGCCATGAAACCGCTTATCGGAGACAGGCCTATGCAGAGCCGCATGCTGTTTACTAACAGAAAACCTCAAACGCCACCGGAGAGGCCATTAGTAGAAAATGGCGCACTCTCCAAATCCCGATAACGGTCGCACAATTCACTGCGCCATTTTCTACAACAGGTGTATTTATGATTCCTCATCAGCGTATTTTGCTGGGTGTCAACATTGATCATATTGCAACCATCCGGCAGGCCAGGGGGATTCGTTATCCTGATCCTGTTCAGGCGGCAATTGAAGCTGAAGAGGCCGGGGCAGATGGCATCACATTGCACCTGCGTGAGGACCGCCGACATATTCAGGACCATGATGTATTCCGGATTCGTGAAGCTCTGCAGACCAGAATGAATCTGGAGATGGCAGTGACCGATGAAATGGTTGGCATTGCGGAAAAGCTCAAACCTGAACATGTCTGCATGGTTCCGGAGAAGCGGGAAGAAGTCACCACTGAAGGCGGACTGGATGTGAAAGGCCTGTTTGACAGTGTGGCTCCCGCCTGTGAGCGCCTGGGGAAACAGGGGATTGAAGTCTCGCTGTTTATTGATCCTGATCTGGATCAGATTGAAGCCGCTGTCAGGGCCGGAGCGCCTGCCATTGAACTGCATACCGGTGCTTACGCTGAAGCTTCGACGGCTGAAGCCATGCAGGATGAGCTTGACCGTCTTAGAAATGCGGTGGTGTTTGGTCTGGAACAGGGGCTGGTCGTCAATGCTGGCCATGGCCTTAATTATCAGAATGTTGAGCCTGTCGCGTTGATCGCCGGTATCAATGAACTGAATATTGGGCACTCGATCATTGCCCGTGCCCTGTTTACGGGATTGAAACCAGCGGTGCGAGAGATGAAAGCCCTTATGTTGGCAGCTGCGCGGAATGCGTTTTAAGTGATTGTTGGAATAGGGACAGATATTGTCCGTATTGATCGGATTGAGCGCTCACTCAGTCGGCTGGGTGAGGCGTTTGCCAGGAGGATTCTCACGGACCATGAGTTGTCGCAATGGCAGCAGCGTTCATCCTCACCGGCCTGGCTGGCCAAGCGCTTTGCGGCGAAAGAGGCTGTTGCCAAAGCGTTTGGTACAGGAATCGGCAAGCTGTCATTCCGGCACATTGAGGTAAGAAATAATACTTCAGGCGCTCCTGAGTTGTTTTTATCGGATTATGGTCTTGAATTGCAGCAGCAAAGAGGGGTTAAACGGCTTCACCTCAGTCTTTCTGATGAGCAGGATAATGCGATTGCCTTTGTAGTAATAGAGAGCTGAATCAGCTCTCTTGCTCATCGCAGCCTCACCACCCTCATAAACGGCTTTGAAAGTGATATCATGCTTCCTCAGCCGTTTCCAGACTCTCCATTTCCCACTGATTGAGACGGGTGATGGACTGAAGCAATAATTGAAAGTCTTCAGTGACTTGATTATGGGCCAGGGTGTTGTATTTCTTCAGTCGTGTTTCCAGCCGGTTGCAAATACGCTCCAGTTCCGGCACTCCACAATAACGACAGGCACCGTGTAATCGGTGTACCCGTTCCAGTACAGCCGAATAATTATTGGCAGCCCAGCCATCTCTGAGAGTTACAAGATCGTCATCAAGTCCCTCTTTCATCATCACCAGCATCTCCTGAGCCAGTTCCCGGTTTCCGGCAGCCAGTTGCGTCGCCAGGTTGATATCTACAGGACTTTCCGATTGATCTATTGCCGGATGTAAAGAAATGCCGGGCTTTGATGGTGGAAAATATTCTCTATGCTCCGTTATCTCGGTAGGCATCTTTGCCCACTGATTGATCATGCTTATCACGTGTTTTTCACTGACCGGTTTACTCAGGTAATCATCAAAGCCACTTTGCAGCAGCATTTTTTTCTCCTCGGGCAGCGCATGGGCAGTCACTGCAATAATAGGGGGGCGCTGGTGGTTCGGGATTTCACTGCGAATTCTCCTTGTGGCTTCGAGTCCATCAATGACCGGCATATGAACATCCATGAAAATAATGTCGAAAGTGAACTGCCTGCACAGTTCAATGGCATCAAAACCATTTTCTGCGGTTTGCAAATCTTGCCCCAGGTTGCCAAGGATGGTTTTCAGCAATTTCAGGTTTACCGGGTTGTCATCAACGACCAGAATACTCAGGGATTTGTTGATCTGTTGTTGAATTTTTTTGCCTTCCTGATTCCCGTTTATACGGGTCAGCAGTGCTTTCAGCCGGTTCAGTCCAACGGGCTTCAGAAGCGTATCAGTACCGTCAGGAAGAGCAGGATCCATAGTGCCTGTTATTCCTGATGAACTGAGTACAATAATGTTGGCGTTGCTATAGGAGGCTGTTAACTGTGTGATCCCCTGAACCGGTGCGATATTATCAGGGTTGATGAAAATATAGTCGTAGGAGACATTTGTCTTGTTTGCTGACATTCCCTGATGGATGCTGGCTGCTGCGGTGATATTTGCACCCAGTTTATCCAGTAAGTGAAAAATCGATAGCCGGGTCAGCTCATGGGGTTCGATAAGCAGTACATTCTGGCCGTGCAGCAGTGTCGGTACCAGGTCTTCCTGCTCACAACCATCAGCCGGTTCACCATTTTGGTTATTCAGGGTTGTTTTAAAGGTAAACCAGAAGGTTGCTCCCTGACCCAGATCGGACTCAAGGCCAATTTCTCCACCCATTTGCTCAACCAGGTTTTTGCAAATCGACAGGCCAAGCCCGGTTCCCTCAGCCTTGCGTGTTCTGCTGGAGTCTGCCTGGGCAAAAGCCTGGAACAGTTTGTGATGTTGCTCCCGGGTAAGGCCAATGCCGGTATCCGCCACTGAAACTCTCAGGGTCAGGGGTTCGTTACTTTCTTGCTGATCAGGTTTGCCTTCCTGATCCAGCATTACTCGCACAGCAACGGAACCATAACTGGTGAATTTAATGGCGTTGCTGATCAGGTTGGTGAGGATCTGCTTCAACCGCAGTCCATCAATGATGATATGTTCAGGAACATCGTCGTAGATAAAGTGGACAATTTCCAACGATTTACCATAGGCGGCAGGTGCCATAAACGTCATAACATCCTCAACGATCTCCCGCAGGTAGACGGGTTGGGGATCCAGCACCAGCTTACCGGCTTCCATACGGGAAAAATCAAGAATGTCATTCAACATCGTCAGCAGTCCCTGAGAGGATTTCTCAATGGTACTGACATAGTCGTATTGTTGCGGTGTGAGCCTTGAACTCAGCATCAGGTTGGAAAAGCCAATAATGCCATTCAGCGGTGTTCTGATTTCGTGGCTCATATTGGCCAGAAATTCGCTCTTGCTTCTGCTTGCTTCAAGTGCTTCCTTTCTGGCGAGATCCAGTTCGACATTTTGAATTTCAATGGTTTCCAGTGTTTCCTGCAGTTCATCATTGTACTGGGCAATATGACTGGTCATCTTCTGATGTTTGCTCTGCAGGCCATTGAGCATAACGTTGATAGACGATTCCAGTTCATACATCAGGCTGCCCGGATTGTCCGGCAGTCGGGTATCGAAGAAGCCATCCTTGATGCGATCAATGACCCTTGCCATACGGTCCAGGGGGCGGGTAACACCATGGCCCAGCTTCAGGCTAATGATCAATGCCACCAATAACCCCATAGAGACAACAATAATGCTGAACGCCAGAGAGCGAAATTGGGTCAGATGCGTTTCTGCGTAGGCGTAATCGGTAATCAGCCAGCCAGTAATTTTGGTCGTATCCGGGCTGATGATTGGATCGGCAACCTGGATGACCTGGTCGTTCCGGAACCAGCTCTGACCAGGTTCTAACAGCGAGGCTAAATTTCCGGTGGCCGTGAGCTTTGGGCCTGCATGAAGAATCTCCCGGCCTTGCTCATCGACCAGGCTTACCGCCCGAATATCCCTGTCATCCAGCAGCATGCTGATCAGGGCTTGCAGTTCTTCATGTCGGGTGTTGTCCAGCAGCAGTGAGGTAACGGCTGCCTGCTGTTCAGACTGAGTCAATGCCTTGGCCATGAGCTGGTTGTCCAGTTCCTGATAACGCTTAACCAGATAGACACCGCCCATCAGTAGGGAAACAATAATGCCGGGAAGAAAGGCGAGCAGAAGAATTCGTTGGCGGAATGCCGTAAGGTGCTGTTTCATGGTACTGCCTTTCCCTGTTTGGCTTTTGTTCGGTATTATTGCCGGAATAATAAAGTCTACGTAAGTTATATGTCCATGGAATATCCGACAATAGAGTCGATTATTGGCAACACCCCTCTGGTTCGTCTGCAGCGTATGCAGGGGAAGAGTTCAAATACCATACTACTGAAACTGGAAGGACAAAATCCGGCCGGTTCCGTGAAAGATCGACCAGCCCTGTCCATGATCGCCGAGGCAGAACGCCGCAATGCCATCAGCCCGGGGGACACATTAATTGAAGCCACCAGTGGCAATACCGGTATAGCGCTCGCGATGGCAGCGGCCGTGCGCGGTTATCGGATGATCCTCATTATGCCGGACAATATGAGCGCCGAGCGTCGTGCAGCAATGAGTGCTTATGGAGCAGAACTGATTCTGGTCAGTAATGGCATGGAAGGTGCCCGGGATAAAGCGTTGGAAATGCAGCAACAGGGCCTGGGCAAGGTACTTAACCAGTTTGCCAATCCGGATAATCCCCTGGCGCATTACGGGACCACCGGGCCTGAAATCTGGCAGCAGACTCAGGGTGCGGTCACGCATTTTATCAGTTCCATGGGCACTACCGGGACGATAATGGGGACCTCCCGTTATCTGAAAGCGAAGAATCCTGCCATTCAGATCGTTGGCCTGCAACCGGAACAGGGGGCTCAGATACCAGGCATCCGTCGTTGGAGTCCCGAATACCTGCCTGCGATTTTTCACCGTTCCGCCGTTGATGAGGTGATGGATATTGGTCAGACAGAAGCTGAAGAATGCATGAGGCGGCTGGCCCGGGAAGAAGGCATATTCTGCGGTGTTTCTTCAGGGGGAGCCGTTGCTGCTGCCCTGAGACTGTCAAAAAGCGTAGCGCATGCCACCATTGTGGCGATTATCTGTGACCGTGGTGATCGCTATCTTTCCACTGGCGTATTTCTGCCATAGGAAAACCGTTCACCGGTTTCTCTGGCCATGATTGAATTTCCATGTATGCAGGTATGAATCCGGGTTTGTTGTACTCAATATCCAAGGTAACATTGCGCTTTTAAACGGCCATGGGCTATGGTTTCAAGAGAATGTTGGAAGTACTCTATGCGCTTTAAACGTGCTGCCTCAACCCCTGTTATTATTCATGAGGATGTGCGTATTGACGGGCTTTCCCATGATGGTCGCGGGATTGCCCGCTACCATGGGAAGACCCTCTTTATTGACGGGGCACTGCCGGGCGAAACCGTTCGTGTCCGGATTCTGGAAGACAAACGTCGTTTTATCAATGCCCGTGTATCAGAAGTGCTGTCGGCATCACCCGAGCGCCGTGAGCCTGCCTGCGCCCATTTTCGTCAGTGCGGAGGGTGCAGCCTGCAGTACTGGTCCCATGAAGGGCAGCTTGACAGCAAGCAGCACATCGTTCTCGATCAGTTAAGGCGATTTGCCCATGTTGTGCCTGAGCACATTGAGGAACCACTGGTTTCTCCCCCCTATGGCTATCGTCATCGTTGCCGTTTTGCTATCCGCTGGCGTAAAGGCAGACTGAACCTTGGCTTTCGGGAAAAGGGCAGTAATGCCATCTGTGACATTAATGAATGTCACATACTGGCAGAGCCTTTGCAGGAGATGCCCGTACTGTTGAAGTCATTTTTGCCAACGTTAACCGGCCGGGAAGCCATTTCCCACGTGGAGTGTTTTCTGGCAGAGCAGGGGCGCGGGTTACTGCTGCGTCATATTCGTCCTCTGTCGCAAGAAGACCAAACCCTGTTGACAGCGTTTGCTTCTGCCCATCAGCTGTTGCTGTACCTGCAGGGTAGTCCGGAGAACATCCGGCTTTTATATCCTGCCAGATCTGACGACGATGCCGCAGTCGCATTGCATTACTCGCTACCTGAATCAGGGGTGCAGCTGTACTTCCGGCCACAGGACTTTACCCAGGTCAACCGGGTGATTAATCAGGCGATGGTTGAGCAGGTTATCCAGTGGCTTACTCCGCAAGCATCCGATAAAGTGCTGGATCTGTTCTGTGGCCTGGGTAATTTCTCTCTGCCACTGGCAAAACAGTCAGGCCATGTTACTGGGGTTGAGGGTTCACCGGGTTCGGTTGCCCAGGCGACAAGAAATGCCGGTCTGAATGGTTTGAGTAATGTAAGTTTTCACTGCGCAGACCTGTCCAGTGATTTCACCACTGAGCCCTGGGCAAAAGAGCATTACGATATAGTGGTTCTGGACCCCCCAAGGGCCGGTGCGGATTTTATGATTGAGCAACTGGCCTGTTTATTGCCTGACCGACTGTTGTATATTTCCTGCAATCCGGCAACCCTTGCCAGGGATGCCGGCAGTCTGGTCTCCCATGGTTTCAGGCTTGAGCGTTTGTGTGTAATGGATATGTTTCCGCAAACTTCTCATGTTGAGTCCATGGCGCTTTTTGTCAGGTCATAGTCAAAAAGTAATTTATTGGAAAGTAGCCTGTTAATGGCTGCTTTGGGGAAGTAGTCTAGGAGGCTGACCGAGAATAGCGCCCGTCTAGGCGACCCCGTAGCGAGGATGGCAGAAAATTGAGGATAAAAAGTCGGAAATTTTTAGTGAATAGTGGTTCTATTTGCTAAAAATTTCCGACTTTTTAGACCAATTTTCTGTCACCGCACGACTGCATGGATGCAGGAGCTAGTGCAACGCAGGAGCAGTTGCCGCGTAGGGCAGTCTATTCTTGGTCAGCCTCCTAGCCTGATGCCACACAGGGCATCATTTTTACAGAAAGAGATGGAATGGAATAGATGGTCAAGGTCAGAGAGGATCAGCCCCAGCTCTTCGACGGCAGTGTCGACCTGGGTGCCTGGCTGAATCGCCTGCAGGAACGTTACGGCGTTGGTGATACGGATAGTCTGAGGGAGGCCTGCGAGCTGGCCCAACAGGCTGAGCTGCTGGCATTGCAGCGGTCTCTCGAATCTGAAGAAACAGTCTGGCCTACGGGAAAAGGGTGTTTCCGGACCGGTCTGGAAATGGCCGAGATCCTGGCCGAGCTGAAACTGGATATGGATACCCTGGTTGCTGCGGTCCTCTATCGGGCTGTCCGTGAAACCAAGCTCTCTCTTGACCAGGTGGAAGAGAATTTTGGCAAGGTGGTTGCCGGTCTGATCAAAGACGTTCAGGGCATGGCGGCCATCAGCAATATCCAGAACCCGAGAAAGCAGGTTCTCGATCATCGTCAGGACCAGCTGGAAAAAGTTCGCAAGATGCTGGTGTCCATTATTGACGATGTCCGTGTTGCCCTGATCAAACTGGCTGAGCGTACCTGCGCTATCCGGGCTGTTCAGCATGCCAGTAAGGAGAAACGTCAGCGGGTTGCCCGGGAGGTGTTTGAAATTTATGCGCCGCTGGCCCATCGGCTGGGTATTGGTTATATCAAGTGGGAGCTGGAAGATCTCTCCTTCCGTTACCTTAAACCCCAGGACTATAAGAAAATTGCCAGGCTACTGGATGGCAAACGACTGGATCGCCAGAAATACATTACCAACGTCGTAGATGCCCTGAAAGCATCGTTGTCGGATGCACGGATTGAGGGGGATGTCAGTGGCCGGGTAAAGCATATCTACAGTATCTGGCGGAAGATGAAACGGAAAAACGTCGATTTCCGTGATCTTTACGATATTCGTGCGGTCCGTATTCTCACCAATGAAGTCCGTGACTGTTATGCAGCCCTGGGGGTGGTGCACTCGCTCTGGAATCATATTCCCAAGGAATTTGATGATTACATTGCCACTCCGAAAGAGAATGGCTACCGCTCCCTGCATACGGCGGTGTTTGGTCCTGAAGGCAAAACCCTTGAAGTTCAGATACGCACCCATGATATGCATGAGGAAGCAGAGCTGGGTGTTTGCGCACACTGGAAGTACAAGGGCACTGACGTTAATAGCCGCAGTGACAGCTACGAGGAAAAAATTTCCTGGCTGCGTCAGGTGATGGAGTGGCATGAAGACCTTGGTGATCTGGGCGAGCTGGGTGGTCAGTGGCGTGCGGATGTCGAGCCAGACCGAATCTATGTGTTTACCAAAGATGGGCATGTGGTTGATCTGTCGGTAGGAGCCACCCCGATCGATTTTGCCTACCGGATTCACTCAGAAGTGGGCAGCCGCTGCAGAGGCGCGAAAGTTGCCGGTCGTATTGTCCCGTTAACCCATAAACTGA
Organism: Endozoicomonas acroporae; assembly: GCF_002864045.1. Lineage (GTDB taxonomy): Bacteria > Pseudomonadota > Gammaproteobacteria > Pseudomonadales > Endozoicomonadaceae > Endozoicomonas > Endozoicomonas acroporae. Next base: position 22,290 of record NZ_PJPV01000047.1, on the reverse strand, counting down.
AAACCGGCGATCAGGTGGAAATCCTTACTGCTCCCAATGCCCACCCCAGCCGGGACTGGCTGAACCCTGATCTTGGTTATGTCACCACCAGTCGTGCCAGGGCCAAGATCACCAGCTGGTTCAAAAAGCAGGATCGGGACGCCAATATCGCTGATGGTCAGAGCCTGCTGGAATTGGAGCTTAAACGTCAGGCGTTGCAGAGTGTTAATTACCCGGAGCTTGCCCAGGCAGTTAACTGCCTGTCACCGGATGATATGTTTGCCGGTATCGGTGCCGGTGACATAAAACTTCGCCATGTGGTTTCCCTGGCACAGAAGCAGGTTGCGCCGGAAGAAGAGAAGACGTTTGAAATTCGCACCAAACCACAACAGGAACGGTTATCGGACAGCACCATTACCATTGATGGTGTTGGTAATCTGCTGACTCAGATGGCGGGTTGCTGCCAGCCGGTGCCGGGGGATCCGATTATCGGTTATATCACCGTTGGCCGTGGCGTAACCATTCACCGGGAAGACTGTAATACGGCGCTCTCTTTGCGCAGTCGTGAGCCGGAGCGCCTGATAGAAGTTAACTGGGGAACCCGTCCGGACTACAGTTACCCGGTTGATGTTATCATTACGGCTTATGACCGCCCGGGCCTGTTAAGAGATATTACCGTGGTATTGGCTAACGATAAGGTGAATGTTCTGTCTATGCAGACCCGGACCAGCAAGGAAGAGCATTTAGCCAGCATGCTGCTGACTATGGAAGTTCCGAGTCTGGAGAGCCTGGGACGCATCCTTGCCAAGGTCGGTCAGTTGCCCAATGTTATCGATGCTGTTCGTCATCGTAAAATGAGTTAAGTTATCTATTGGTTTCCAGGCTTGGAGGGTGTTGCCAAAGGCTTTAAAAGAAGGGAACCACAAAGGCACAAAGACACAAAGTTTTTTCCGGGCTTGCCTGAGCTACGCTCAGCAAACAAAAAGGCTTCCTTTGTGTCTTCGTGCCTTTGTGGTTCAAGGCTTTTGTGCCTTTTAAAGCACCATCACCTGACGTAGGGATCCCTTTCGTTTTAATGCTTTTACACTCTTCAAGGAGCCGGGTTTGTCACATTCCATTGATAATCTGATTACTTTGATGGCCAGACTCAGAGATAGAGAACATGGTTGTCCATGGGATCTGAAACAGACCTTCGCCACCATTGCCCCCTACACACTGGAAGAGGCCTGCGAAGTTGCCGAAGCCATTGAGCGGGAAGATTATGACAACCTGAAAGAAGAGCTGGGTGACCTGTTATTTCAGGTGATTTTCCATGCCCAGATGGCCAGAGAAAACGGTTTTTTTGACTTTGCCGATATCAGTGAGGGGATATTGGCAAAATTGCTGCGCCGACATCCCCATGTTTTTCCTGATGGAAGTCTGGAGTCGTTTGCTACCGGGCAACAGCTGACGCCTGAACAGGTCAAGCAGAAGTGGCAGGAAATAAAGGCCGAAGAAAAAAAACTGAAAGGCCCCAAAGAGAGCCACTCAGCCATGCCTGATGATTTGCCGACAATGCTGCCAACCTTGCAGCGTGCTGAAAAAATTCAGGCAGCAGCGGCCAGAGTGGGTTTTGACTGGCCGGAGCCAGAGCCGGTATTTGACAAGATTTACGAAGAGCTGGATGAAATCCGTGCTGCCAGAAGTGAAAGTCAGGAGCGGATTTCAGAAGAGCTGGGTGACCTGTTATTTGCCTGTGTCAATCTTGCCCGGCACCTCGGTGTTGATGCCGATATGGCATTGCGTAAGGCCTGCCATAAATTTGATCATCGGTTCCGGAAAATGGAAGCTCTTGCTACGGAACATGAGGAACGTTTTGAACAGCTGACGCTGGAAGAGATGGAGAGCTACTGGCAGCAGTGTAAACAATGATCTTTGAAAATATGTTTTAATGCCTCTGTATCTGCGGATTGCTGTTGATTTAAAAGGCTGGTTGTACCTGAAAATTACTGATGATTCGCCTTTCCAAATTTCAGGCCTGCTGCGGGCAACGGGCCATCAATAAGAAAGTGTGCCCCTGTTGACGGTACCTCAGGTAAGGATCCAGGATATCAGAAGGTACACTGTCCGGCTCCGGGCTGAAAAAACCTGCTCTCTGGTAAAAAAGTTCAAGGTGAACGTAGGGGTAGCACCAGCAGTTGACAGCATCTATATCCTTCAGAACTTCGCTCAAAAAGAACGAGCCAATACCCCTTCTTTGGGCATGGCTGACTACCTGAACGCTTCTCAGCAGATAACCGTCGGATTTTGGACTGGCCCTCAGGCCAGCGATAATGTTTCCCTTCAAACAGCGGGCTACCCAGACCCGCTCCTCACTCGACGCTTTTCCCTTGTGCCCGTTCTCTTTAAAAAAGCGGTTAACCAGGGGAAAGGCAATGGGGTTGAGTTCCTCAACGGTATGCACAGCACGCTCAGTCATGGCTGTTTCCAGATGCTTTCTGGGCGGCTCCCAGAATACCCCGCAACATATTCAGCTCTTTGGCTTCGGGGCGGGCTCGGTTGAACAAGCGACGCAGCCGGGTCATGACCAGCCCCGGGTGCTGTTGAATAATAAAATTGATGTCGGTCAATGTGGTTTCCAGGTGCTCGTAGAACTTTTCCAGCTCCTGATTCAGTGGGTATTCCTGTTCTGGTGTTGCACCGTGCCAGTGGTTCTCTTTATTCAGCGACGCCTTGAAGATCTCATAACAGAGAATCTGAATGGCTGAGGCGACATTAAGTACCGGGTACTCCGGATTTGCATCAATACTGGTATGGAAGTGGCACTTTTCCAGCTCGCTGTTGGTCAGGCCCATGGTTTCCTGGCCAAATACCAGAGCAACGGGCGACTGGCGGGATTCACAGAGCAGTTTCTCCGCACACGCTTCAGCCCCCAGCATCGGGCGTGAAAACGAATGGGTGCGTGTTCTGGCGCTGGTGCCGATGACCAGGGCGCAATCGGCAATGGCTGCATCCAGTGAGTCAAAGACCCGGGCGTTTTCCAGCACATCCAGGGCACCGGCCGCCATGGAGTCCGCTTCCGGCGCGGGAAATCGTTGCGGTGTCACCAGGCAGAGGTCACTCAGACCCATGGTTTTCATGGCCCGGGCAGCGGAGCCTATGTTGCCGGGGTGGAAGGTATTGATAAGGATGATGCGAATATTTTGAAGCATGGTGACCAATGGTTGAATAACGGAAGAGGCTGTCCTTTTGGACACTCTTTTAGCAAGAGCAGAACCACAAAATAAATTTGACCCGTAATTATAGGGGGCGAAAGTACTTGAAAACCAGTCAGTATGCTCGTGGTGAGTATCGATTGAGTTACCAATTCTCGCGGAATACTCCATCCATAGCTCGTAGAGCTTGGGTGGAGATGGATTGGGCTGCGCAGGTGGGGCCGCCTAGGAGGCTGTCCGATAGGACTGGCAAAACTATCAGTAAAAACAGGAACTTTTTGTTGTTTTCCAAGTCAAAAAAGTATGGCAAAAACAAAAACACTAAAGGTTCGGGTAAAAGACAAACATGCCAAATTACTCAGTAAAATAATTCGCTCTGTCAATTTTGTCTGGAACTATATCAACGAACTGAGTTCCCGTTCGATCAAAGAACGGAGCGTGTTTTTGTCTGCCTATGATATTCACCCTACACCAAAGGGGCAGGCAAGGAGCTGGGATTGCACAGCCAATCTTTACAGTGCATAGCCGCTGAGTATGTGACTCGCAGAAAACAATTCAAGAAAGCAAGGCTTAACTGGCGAAAATCCCGTGGTGTCCGTCGATCCCTTGGTTGGATTCCGATAAATACCGGACAGGCCAAATGGAAGAACGGGCAGGTATTCCACAACGGCCACTATTTTTCAGTGTGGGACTCTTTTGGACTCAGTGACTACAAGTTCCGTTCTGCCAGTTTCAACGAAGACTCAAGAGGTCGTTGGTATTTTAATGTAGTTGTTGATTTAGAGCCTGAAACATCTGAAGGAACACAGTCAGTCGGTATAGACCTTGGCTTTAAAGAATCTGCAACCGATTCTAACGGTAATGGTGTTACAGGCCTTGAATACCGGATGCTTGAGCAGAAATTAGGTATTGCCCAAAGAGCCAATAACAAGAAAAGAGCCAAGGCGATTCACGCCAAAATCAAAAACAGAAGGCAAGACGCCTTGCACAAATACAGCCGCAAACTGGTGAATGAGAATGCGGTAATCTTCGTTGGCAATGTATCCAGTCAGGCAATGGTGAAAACCAAAAAAGCGAAATCCGCTTTGGATGCCGGATGGGGATTATTGAAAACCATGCTGTCTTGTAAGTGCGATCACGCAGGCGTGGTTTTTGAAATCGTCAACGAAGCCTACTCCACCCAAACGTGTTCGTGCTGCGGGGTAATACCCGACAGTAGTCCGAAAGGTAGGCCAGGTCTTGGAATAAGAGGGGGCCGCCTAGGTAATGGGTCTGTTCAGAGTGCGGAGCTGAACATCAGCGTGACATAAACGCTGCCAGAAACATTCTTGCGCTCGGGCATGAGCGTCTCGCTGGAGGAATCCCCCACTATAACCGCGAAGCGGTTTAGTGGTGGGAGGATGTCAAGTACAATGCACCGCACGTGTTCAGTAGTCCGGGAAATACATTGAAAAGATGAGTCAAACTACACAAAAGCAAGCCTATCGCTGGTTGTTACGGCAGATAGGGTCGGCCCGGCACTGGCTACTGATCTCCATGGGCCTGGGTTTGCTCAATGGCGTCTTGCTGATTATTCAGGCTTCAATCATGGCAGGAATGATCCATCAGCTGGTGATGGAGGGAGCCACCCGGGAGATGCTGACGGACGATTTTTTCCGGGTGCTGGTGTTGGTTGTTGCTCGTGGTGCCTGCACCTGGGGGCGTGAGTTTTGTGGTTTTCGGGCAGGTGCCTGCGTTCGGGTAGAAGTGCGTAAACTATTGCTGGATAAGTTACGCCGCCTTGGGCCGCTGGTGATTGCTGAGCGGCCTGCCGGTAGCTGGTCGGCGATTGTTGTTGAACAGGTGGAAGAGCTTCAGGAATTTATTGCCAAATACCTGCCTCAGATGGCTCTGGCGGTAATGTTACCGGCCATTATGCTGGTGGTTGCTTTCCCACGAAGTTGGGTGGTGGGCATTATTTTTCTGGGAACAGCGCCGCTGATTCCGGTTTTTATGGTTCTGGTAGGAATGAAAGCCGCACAGGCGAACCGGAAAAATTTTCAGGCACTCTCACGCCTGGGGGGCTTCTTTCTGGATCGGCTGCAAGGGTTGGAAACGCTGAAACTCTTTCAGCGAACAAGCTTTGCACAAACACAGTTAGCCGATGCCAGTGAAGACTTTCGGATAAAGACCATGCAGGTACTCCGTCTGGCTTTTCTGTCATCAACGGTGCTGGAGTTTTTTGCTTCGGTGTCCATTGCGCTGGTGGCGGTGTTTCTGGGGATGAGTTTTCTGGGGCATATTACCTTTGGTGGTGAAGTGACACTGTATACCGGGCTGTTTCTGTTGCTGCTGGCTCCTGAGTATTATCAGCCACTGCGGGAGCTGGGAACCTATTATCACGCCAGGGCCAAAGCGGTTGGTGCGACGGAAGAGATTCTGGACATATTATCCCGAAAAGAATCGGAGGCACACCATGGCGGGTTATCTTTGCCAGAGGCAATGCCGCTGACTCTGGAGGTAAAAGAACTATCCGTGTCGGCAACCATAAAGTCCGCAGTTAACCCGCTGCCGACAGACGCTTCAGACAACAAACAGCCGCTTTTACTGGATCGTCTGTCGTTTAAGATCGAACCCGGAACCCGAGTCGGTATTATTGGCAGCAGCGGTGCCGGTAAAACAACGCTGATTAATACGCTGATGGGCTTCTGGAGCTACCAGGGTGAAATAAAGGCAGGCGGGCAATCACTGGCGGATACCCGGCTCGGCAGCTGGCGTAAAGCGATTGCCTGGTTGGGTCAGCAGCCATTGATAATCCATGGCTCCGTTTATGATAATATTTCCTTTGGACGCGCAGTTTCCCGTGAGCAGTGCCTCGACGCCCTGGCCAGGGCCCAGGGTATGGATATTCTGGCAAACCTGCCGGATGGGCTGGACAGTGTCCTTAAAGAGCAGGGCGGTAACCTGTCGGTTGGTCAGGCCCAGCGGATTGCCCTGGCAAGAGCCCTTGTATTGCCGGTGCGGTTATTAATTCTGGACGAACCGACAGCCAGCCTGGATTCTGTCAGTGAGAGCCTGGTGCTGGATGCCCTGGATGCCATACCTGACGATTGCACTGTTATCACCATTACCCACCGAATCAGCCAGCTCAAGGCCATGGATCAGATCCTGATGCTGGAAAAAGGAAGGCTGGTGGCTGACGGCTCTCCGGCAACGTTGGCGAGGGAAAGTGCTTCGTATCAGCAGTTTATTAATATGCATTGTAATCAGGGGAGTCTGGATAATGAATGACCTGTGGCCTTTCCTGAAATTGTATCGTCAGCATCTGGGGATGCTGTCATTGGGTGTGTTGCTGGCAATGGTTACCCTGCTGGCGAGCCTCAGCCTGCTCTCACTGTCCGGTTGGTTTATTACCGCCACCGCCATCGCCGGGTTGACCTTTACCACGGCCCAGACCTTTAACTTCTTTACCCCGGGGGCGGGCGTTCGGGGCTTTTCCATTGCCCGTACCGCTGCCCGCTATGCAGAACGTCTGGTCAGCCATGATGCCACGTTCCGGCTGTTGTCAGGCCTGCGCAGCTGGTTTTTCAGTAAATTGATTCCACTCTCCCAAGAGCAGCTCGGACAGTACCGTAAAGGTGAGCTGCTTGATCGGCTGGTGGCTGATATTGATGCCCTGGATCAGCTCTATCTGAGGCTGGTCAGCCCATTGCTGTCTGCTGTGAGTGTTGCTCTGCTGTTTTCACTGTTTATCTCTTTTTTCAGTGCTGCGGTGGCCATGGTGGTATTGCTGGTGATGATGCTCTGGATTATCTCCATGCCGTTGCTGTTTTATGTTCTGGGTCGCAGGACCGGGGAGTCAATGGGTGTCAGGCAGGCGCGTTTGCGCCAGGGGGTACTGGATTATCTGCAGGGTATGGCGGAACAGCAGATCTATGGCAGTGATGCCAGTAGCCGTGCCTCGATGGCTGAATCGGAACAGAAACTGGTTGCCGACCAGTCCCGCATGGCCGTGATGGAAGGCTTCGGTTCCGCCCTGTTTGTTTCCGGCTCCGGTGCGGCGGCATTACTGGTGTTGTATATCGCCAGTGGTGAGATGAGTGCAGGCCTGTTCAGTGGGCCGGTTATGGTTATGATGGTGTTTGGGATGCTGGCCAGTTTTGAAGCACTGATGCCGTTGCTCGTTGCTTTTCAGTTTCTCAGTCATACACGACAGGCGGCCAGTCGTTTGCGCCAGGTGGTGAAGTTGCCGGTGGTTGTATTTCCAGAAAAGGCAACAGGAGAAGTATTAAAAGGTGAGATTCAGTTTACTGAGGTCTCCTGTAGCTATGTCAATAACAGCGATGCCAATAACCAGCCAGTCATTAATAAGCTATCACTTCACATTCCCGCAGGCAGCCATATTGCTCTGCTTGGTAAAACCGGATGCGGTAAATCAACGCTGATCAAGCTATTGAGCCGTGGATTGGAGCCCTCTGGTGGCAGGATTTTACTGGATGGGCAGCTGATTCAGGAATTATCAGAACAGGCACTTTACCGGGCCATCACGTTTGTCCCTCAGAAAACGCATGTGTTCAGCGCCACGCTCAAGGAGAATCTGCTGTTGGCTGCACCTGCGGCAACTGATGCGCAGCTGTTAACAGTCGTTAACGATTCAGGTCTGAATAGGCTTGCTGCTGCCAGGGAAAACGATGGTGATCTGCTGGATATCTGGCTGGGGCAGGGCGGTATTGCCTTATCCGGCGGAGAGCAGCGCCGTCTGGCCATTGCCCGGGCTTTGCTGAAACCGGCCCCGATACTGGTGATGGATGAACCGGGGGAAGGGCTGGATGTTCACAGTGAACAGGCCTTGATGGATACCGTTTTGGGTCAATTCAAAGACAGTACCATCATTATGATCACCCATAAGCGAACTGCCCTGGGAAAGATGGATCAGGTCTTCCGAATGGAAAATGGCAGTTTGATCAAACGGTAATGGCAGGGCCTGTTGATGCAACAGGCCCTGTTACACTGTGCCAATCACCCTTCGACTTCGCTCAGGGTGAACGGAGATTGTAAACATCAAGCTTATTGAAATGATGAGCTGGCCTGCGCCGCTTTATGTAGATCTTTTTCAGGCCAATCTTCTATTAAGCTTCTGCGAATATCAGAACGTTCCTGATCGCTCAACTGGCAAATATCTTTTCCTGCAATCTGTGAATAGTATTGCCGCATCCAGGTTTTGTTGACCGGATTGGGAATAATAAAATATTTTCTTCCGTAAAGGTTTCTGGTTTTTTCAACGGAAGCCTGGTCAAAAGGTGATAACCCTTGCTCTTTTAAATCAAAGTCATCCAGAAGGTCACCGACAAACAGTCTGACATCATATTTTTTTCCATTGATCCTTCCAGCCATGATGGCTTTTCGCTGGTGCTCCTTATCACAGCTTTTTTTATTGACCGGACAATATTTGGAGCGGTTCAGCAGGTTGGTCTGCGTAACTTTGGGGAATCCATTGGCAGCTAGTTGTTTTAAGGTGAAGTTTTCTACATCCCCTTTATGACCCGGACGGCCGGAAGAGTGCTCCCGGGCCGTTAGATAAAAGATTTCATAACCCAGGGCAGCCGCTTTGTTTAAAAACTCTCTGGCACCGGGAATAGAGGTGGATTGAAGCTGTTTTTCGTAGTTTCTCATCTTCGCTTCAGGTTCAGGGAATGCTTTGCAAAGAGGTGGAATTAAATGATTTGGAGGGTAGTCAATGAGCGTGCCATCAATATCAACAATAATTGCCCGATCAGTGGCGTAGCGATTTTCAGGGGCTTCAAGAGCCTTGTTGGCCAGGTTATAAGTTTGAATAGCGGTGGCATCGAAATCTGCGGATTTCCTGACCCAGAGATCGGCCATGATAATATGCTGCCGGTAGCTCTCGGGAACAGGCACTGGTAACTCTGTGTCGTTAACCTGGCGGATGCGAACCCGGTGTTTTTCTGCCGGGCTCAGTGTTCGGTAGTCTTTGCTGATGGCTTCTTCCCAGAATCCGTAAACGGTGTTTGGCAGAATAAACCACTGGCGGCCAAGTTTATCCTGATGCTGACTTACCCACTTTTTCTTTTCCGGATAAAGGCCTTTAACTACCTCACCAAGATCGTCCAGCTGGTCACCAAACAGCATGATCGGGTGGTAGCCCGCTGTTATGATGTGCTGACGCTTGTCCTCTTTGCTGAGGGTAATGTTTTTTTCTGCCTGGAGAATCACATTTCTTTCACTGATAACCGGATAACCCAATTGCTTCAGTTTATTAATAGTAATGGTTTTTACATCATTAAAACGGCCGCTGATATAGAATATTTCAATGCCCAGACTATAGGCCTTTTGCAGGAATTCAACGGACCCTGGCAGTGCTTTCGTCTCTTGATGATTCCACCAGAATCTGGACCGCTCGATACTTCGGGATTCATGGGTGTCAACCAAACTGGTAAAATAGCGGGTGCCTGATATCAGAGTATCATCAATATCGGTGATTATTGCAGGCTTTTTACCTTCAGGCGTCTTTGCCAGAAGAGCTTCCAGTTGATCGGTTGCGCCGTTAAAACTCTGGTAAAAGTAAGCGCAGTATTCCCCGGAATGCTGTTGCCAGTTTGCGGCAATGATAACTTCATTGTTTAAAGCTTTCTGATCAACGCTATCAGCAAAGAGGGGCTGTAAGCTGAGTAATGATGAAAGTAATAGAGCGGCCAAAACTTTCATGTCCATTTTCTTTTCTTTAAAACGTCGAATTTTCATAATTCTGATTGTGATAATTCTATTTGAGATAAGAATGACCGCATCAGAATAGACGAAAAGAAATAAAGTCTATGGAAGTGTTTGTTCTCAGTGTACTGATGAATAAGTTCTTTTTTATTGACAACGCCGTTGAAACAGTTGTTTGAGCCCCGACGTTCGGTCAGGGCCAGTGATTGCATTTTTACTGTTGGGCATGAAAAGCCAGGCCGTTGATGTCCTTACTTTCGTCCCCCATCAGATAAAGGTAAACCGGCATTATGTCTTCCGGTGTGGGGAGTGTTTCCGGGTCTTCTCCCGGAAAGGCCGCCGCTCTCATTGAGGTACGGGTGCCACCGGGGTTGATGCTGTTGGCACGCACAGAGCTAATACCGTCCTCCTCATCTGCCACGATTTGCATCAGACCCTCAGTGGCAAATTTTGACACGCTATAGGCTCCCCAGTACGCCCGTCCCTGGTGACCCACGCCGGACGAGGTAAAAATGATCGACGCCTTTTCTGACAGGCGGAGCAGAGGCAGCAGTTCCCGGGTCATTATAAAGGCTGAATTCAGATTAACCTGCATGATGCGCAGCCAGGTTTCTGTGGGAAACTGGCTGATGGGTTTCAGCTCACCTAAAAGGCTGGCGTTGTGTAACAGACCATCAAGCCGACCAAATTCGTTCTCAATGGTTTCAGCCAGATTACTGAAATCGATATCACCTGCGCTTTCCAGGTTTAGTGGATAGATGGCTGGCTGCGGCCACTGATTGAGTTCAATTTCATCGTATACCTCTTCCAGTTTTTCAGTGCTTCTGCCCAGCAGAATGACGCTGGCACCGTGGCGGGCATAGGTAAGGGCGGCGACCCGGCCGATACCACTGCCGGCTCCGGTTACCAGTATGACTTTATCCTTCAGCAGGTCTTTCGGAGCCTGGTAGGAAAACATGATGTTACTCCCTGGTTTTTAGTTTGCTGCGCGATTTTCCAACAGCCTGTCAGGCATGGGACCTGTCTTTGATGATTTGCCAGTTGTGCTGTTCAAACCAGCGGTGCAGCTGCTGGATATGGCCGATATTCAGGTCCGCACCCCACTGTGCAGGATCTTCACCCTCAGCAATGTAGCCATAATGTGCGGCAACGGTGATCATACCGGCTTGTTTTCCAGCTTCGATATCTCGAATGTGGTCGCCAATATAGACGCTGAACTGCGGTGAACTGCCGGACTGTCGGCAGGCAAGAAAGAGGGCTTCCGGGTCTGGTTTCGGCTTTTTGACATCCTCCGGGCAGACAATGGCATGACTTCGCTCCAGCAGGCCAATTTGTCGGATCAATGAGAGGGCATAGGGTCTGGGTTTATTGGTGACAATACCCCAGGCGATATCCCGACGTTCAAGTTCCCCGATCAGTGACAGTATGCCAGGGTAGGGCCGGGCAAATGATGAACGACTGTGGTCCTGGATATGCCGATCATAGTATTGCAGAAACAGAGTCCTTTTCTGTTCCAGCTCATCGCCGGGCGCAAGATTGAAGGCAAGCTTCATCAGCGCCCGTGAGCCGGCAGAAACATTCTGCCGAATCAAATGGCTATCCATTGCCGGGTGCTGGTGATCTGCCAGCATTTGATTCACGGTAATTACAAAATCTTCTGCGGTGTCCAGCAGGGTGCCGTCCAGATCAAAAAAAACGCCTTCAATGGCTTTCATCATCGTTACTCTTGGTTGTTTGCCTGATGGCAGTGGTTCTCGTTGCCAGAAACTGGGCCATCAGTTAAGGGGTGGCTGGCTTTGAACCATAAATCAGGTAATTGACGTCTACGTCCTTCGGGTTGAGCCGGTACACTTTCGTCAAAGGGTTGTAGGTCATCCCGGTCATGTCACGCATAGTGAGCCCGGCTTTTCTCATGTCCCGGCTTAACTCGCTGGGCTTGATAAACTTCTTGTGCTCATGAGTGCCTTTGGGCAGCAGTTTGAGTATGTATTCCGCACCAACAATGGCAAACAGGAATGACTTGGGGTTGCGGTTGATAGTGGCAAAAAAGATCTGTCCACCGGGTTTCAGGAGTTTGCTGCAGGCTTTGATGACGGAAGCCGGGTCGGGAACGTGCTCCAGCATTTCCAGGCAGGTCACCACATCGAACTGGCCGGGCATCTCTTCGGCCAACTCCTCAGCGGTAATTCGGCGATAGTTCACTTCAACGCCACTTTCCATGCTGTGCAGGCGGGCCACAGACAGGGGGGCTTCACCCATATCGATACCAGTGACATGGGCTCCCCGTTGCGCCATGGACTCACTCAGAATGCCGCCACCGCAGCCAATATCAATCACTTGTTTCCCGGCCAGTCCAACACGTTCATCAATATAATTCAGACGCAGGGGATTGATCTCATGAAGCGGTCTGAACTCACTGTCCGGGTCCCACCAGCGGCTGGCCAGTTCTTCAAACTTGGCGATTTCTCCGAGGTCTACATTTTGGGCTGAGCGCATGTCGGGCATTGGTTATGATCCGTCAAAGCAGTGTCATTGAGGCAGTCAGGGCTGCCATATGTGCGGATTATACCGTTAATCCTGCAGCCGATCACAGTGTTGAGTTTTGGGCGTGAGAAATTGAACCTTAGTGATGAGGTTAGTGTGATCAGAAAGAGATAAGGCTGAACCTTCAAGTACAGCCTTTTGGAGGTTTCGTTATTGAGACGTTTGTCTGCTAATAGTCAACGCGGTTAATTTTCGAAGGGTTTGAGACGATTGGGGTCCAACTTTCCGGGTTTGCCTGGTTTGGTTGCTACAACAGCAGGCTCATTTTTTTCAGCAGGTGCTTTTTTAGTAGCTTTTGTTTTGTTACTTACCGCCTCAGCATTCTGAAGGGCACGGTCGGCAAGTGCTTTTTTGACATCCTCTTTTACATCTGTACCGTGGTCAATTGCAGAAGCCAGATAATTGACAAGGTTCTTTAATTCGTTTTTGGCTTCGACAGACCATTTATTCTCAAACCATGCCTGCTTTACTTTGCGTGAACAAGCTGCTGCCAAGTCTACGTGCTTAGAAACTTCGTTAAATTGGTTCGGGTCAATACCCATTTCACGGAGTGCATCAGCTCCTATCTTCATGGTAACAATCCTTTGTTAAGTGTTAAGCATCAGTGCTTACTTCAAATCTAGACCGGTTCAGGAAAAAACACAGGTTTACCCAGTTGGCACTTTTTTGACGATTTCCTGAAAGCAGTTATCCGCCCTGTGCCATTGATGGACAGGCAAAAAACATATTCCCAAAGTGGTTGATGCATCTCGCGGATAAGGCATGAATTGTGGTAACATCGCGGTTTTGAAAATCAACTACCTTAGGCGATCATTCCATTGAGATGCTCTGGGAAAGAGCATTTTTTCTGTTTGGATAAGACTTTATTATCGGTGTCCTGATCCACAGAACTGGGATGGATGCTGACCGCTATCTGTTGGCCGTAAGCAAAAGGACGACTGGGTTTCCATGACTGAAATTGCCAAAGAGATTCTCCCGGTAAATATTGAAGATGAACTAAAGCAGTCCTATCTGGACTACGCCATGAGTGTCATCGTTGGTCGTGCCCTGCCTGATGTACGTGACGGGCTCAAGCCCGTGCACCGGCGCGTACTGTTCGCCATGAGCGAACTGGGCAACGACTGGAACAAACCTTACAAAAAATCTGCCCGTGTGGTCGGGGATGTGATCGGTAAATACCATCCCCACGGCGACTCTGCGGTCTATGACACCATTGTCCGGATGGCGCAGCCATTTTCCCTGCGCTACATGCTGGTTGATGGCCAGGGCAACTTCGGCTCCATTGACGGTGACTCCGCCGCAGCGATGCGTTATACGGAAATCCGGATGGACAAGATCGCCCATCAGTTGCTGGCAGATCTCGACAAGGAAACCGTAGACTATGTGCCTAACTACGATGGCACAGAGCAGATTCCTGCCGTTTTACCCACCCGTGTCCCTAACCTGCTGGTGAATGGCTCGGCCGGTATCGCAGTGGGCATGGCCACTAATATCCCGCCTCACAATATGACCGAGGTGGTCAATGGCTGTCTGGCGCTGCTGGATGATGAAGCGCTGACGGTTGATGACCTGATGGAGTACATCCCGGGTCCTGACTTCCCTACGGCTGCGATTATCAATGGCCGGGCTGGTATCCTTCAGGCCTATCGCTCGGGTCGTGGTCGCATCTACATTCGTGCCAGGGCCGATATCGAGCACGATGAAAAGAAAAACAAAAGCACCATTATTGTCACCGAGATCCCTTATCAGCTGAATAAGGCGCGCCTTATTGAGAAGATTGCCGAGCTGGTAAAAGACCGCAAGATTGAAGGTATTTCCGAGCTGCGCGATGAGTCTGACAAAGACGGCCTGCGGGTGGTGATCGAGCTTCGCCGTGGTGAAAATGCCGAGGTGGTGCTCAATAACCTGTATGCCCAGACCCAGCTTGAGTCCGTTTTCGGCATCAACCTGGTGGCCCTGGTGGATGGTCAGCCCAAGCTGCTTAACCTGAAGGAGTTCCTGGAAGCCTTTATACGCCACCGCCGTGAGGTGGTTACCCGCCGGACCGTTTATGAGCTGAGAAAGGCCCGTGAGCGTGGTCATATTCTGGAAGGTCTGGCCGTTGCTTTGTCCAATATCGATCCGGTTATCCAGCTGATCAAGGACTCGCCAACACCGGCGGAAGCTAAAGAAAAGCTGATCGCCAAGGGTTGGAATCCCGGCCACATGATGGAAATGGCCGAGCGTGCCGGTGCCGATGCCTGTCGCCCGGATGATCTGCCTGAGGCTTATGGTCTCAGGGATGGGCTTTATTACCTGTCTCCGGTTCAGGCTCAGGCCATTCTGGAAATGCGACTGCACCGACTGACCGGTCTTGAGCATGAGAAGCTGCTGTCTGAATACCGTGAGCTGCTGGAGAAAATTGCCGAGCTGATTCTGATCCTCTGTGACCCAATGAAGCTGCGTGCCGTCATCAGGGAAGAGCTTGAGCAGGTTAGGGATGAGTTTGGTGATGAGCGTCGTACCGAGATCACCAGCTCCCGTCGTGACTTGACGGTTGAAGACCTGATTGATGAAGAGGACATGGTGGTCACCCTGTCCCACGGTGGCTATGCCAAGACCACGCCCCTGGATACCTATCAGGCACAGCGTCGTGGCGGTCGTGGCAAGTCAGCGGCTTCCGTCAAGGAAGAGGACTATGTCGAGCACATGCTGGTGGCTAACACCCATACCCAGATCCTCTGCTTCTCCAGCAAGGGTAAGGTCTATTGGTTGAAGGTCTATCAGATCCCCCAGGCGGGCAGA
Organism: Endozoicomonas acroporae; assembly: GCF_002864045.1. Classification (GTDB taxonomy): domain Bacteria; phylum Pseudomonadota; class Gammaproteobacteria; order Pseudomonadales; family Endozoicomonadaceae; genus Endozoicomonas; species Endozoicomonas acroporae. The sequence continues at coordinate 7,081 of NZ_PJPV01000047.1, read as the reverse complement.
ACCTCCCGTGGTCGACCGATCGTTAATATTCTGCCGCTGGAGCAGAATGAGAAAATCACCGCCATGCTGCCGGTGGAAGAGTTTACCGAAGGTTATTTCGTCTTTATGGCGACGCTCAATGGTACGGTGAAGAAGACACCTCTGGAGCAGTTTGCCCGCCCACGCTCTTCCGGCCTGATCGCCCTGGGTCTGGATGAAGGGGATACCCTGGTGGGGGCTGAAATTACTACCGGAGAAAAGCAGGTGATGCTGCTGTCTAATGGTGGTAAGGCGGTTCGCTTTGAGGAGACCGATGTTCGTGCCATGGGCCGGACAGCCCGTGGTGTCCGTGGTATGAAACTGCCTGAAGGTCAGCGGATTATCTCTCTGATTATTCCGGAGGAAGATACCCAGATTCTGACGGCCAGCGCCAAAGGTTACGGTAAACGCACTGCCGTCGATGAGTTCCGACTCACCAGCCGTGGTGGTCAGGGGGTTATCTCCATGCAGTGCACGGAGCGTAACGGTGAAATCGTGGGTGCTATCCAGGTGAAGAGCGGCGAGCAGATTATGCTGATTTCTGACCAGGGAACATTGGTGAGAACCGGGGTTGATGGCGTCTCTTCACTGAGTCGTAATACCCAGGGGGTTACGCTGATCCGTGTCTCTGAGGGTGAAAAACTGGTGGGTGTTGCCCGCGTTGAGGAGCCAGAGGCTGTGGATGCGCCTGAGCTTGAGACTGAAGGGCAGGATGATCCCATTGCCAGCGAAGGGACGGTAGAATCCTGATAGTCTTAAGTCCGACAGGCTCCCCGTGCTGGCGTTTTTCATCATAATTACAGTCACTCACCCGGAGTGAATTAGAAAGTTTGTCGGTAATGACCGGGTAAACCGCCGTTTAGTGGCGAGGGAGTCATTGTGAAGCCTTGTGTAACAGATGGTGTAAATGATGTTCTGGCGCAGCTGGATCATCGGGTTTACAACTTTTCAGCCGGACCTGCACCGATTCCCTATGAGGTGCTGCAGCAGGCCCGGGATGAGATGATGAACTGGCAGGATGTGGGCGCTTCGGTGATGGAAGTGAGCCATCGGGGCAAGGAGTTTCTCGCGGTTGCCCATGGGGCCGAAAAAGACCTGCGTGATCTGTTGAAGATCCCTGATAACTACAAAGTGCTTTTTCTGCAAGGGGGAGCCCGGGGGCAGTTTGCGGCGGTGCCACTGAACCTTAAGGGCGACAAGGTTTTTGCTGACTATGTCAACAGTGGTTACTGGGCCCAGTCAGCTATTAAAGAAGCCCAGCGCTACCTGGATGTGAATATTGTTGCTGATGGCAAGGACAGGGGCTTTAATGCGATGCCTGCCGAAGACCGGTGGCGGATAAGTAAAGATGCCGCTTATTTGCACTACACGCCCAATGAGACCATCGGTGGTCTTGAGTTTTCATTTATACCGGAGACGGGTGATGTGCCGCTGGTGGCGGATATGTCTTCCAATATCTTGTCCGGCCCGCTGGATGTCAGCAAGTTTGGTGTTATTTATGCCGGTGCCCAGAAGAATATTGGTCCGGCCGGTCTTACCGTGGTGATTGTTCGTGAAGACCTGTTGGAGCGCGGTTCACTGATGTGTCCTGCGGTGCTGGACTATAAGCTGCAAGCGGGCAATGATTCCATGTACAACACGCCACCAACCTTTGCCTGGTATCTAGCCGGTCTGGTCTTTAAATGGCTGAAAAAACAGGGTGGGCTGGCAGCGATCAATGCGCTCAATGAGCGCAAGGCCAGCAAGCTGTACACTCAGATTGATGGCTCCGGTTTTTATCAGAACCCGGTGGACCCAAAGTGGCGCTCCCGCATGAATGTGCCGTTTACACTGATCAACCCGGAGCTGGATGCAACGTTCCTTGCCGAGTCCGAACAGGCAGGCTTTCGTTACCTGAAAGGGCACAAGGCAGTAGGCGGTATGCGGGCAAGTATCTATAATGCAGTGCCAGAGCAGCATGTGGATGCTCTTGTAGACTTCATGAAAGAATTTGAACGGCGGTATGGATAATGGCAGAAGAGAAGTTGGGGCAGTTGCGAATTCAAATTGATTCGCTGGATCAGCAAATCCTTGATCTGATCAGCGAGCGTGCGCGATGTGCCCAGGAAGTGGCCCGTGTAAAAACAGAAGCTGATCCCTCTGCTGTGTTTTACCGACCTGAGCGCGAAGCCCAGGTACTTCGTAAAATCATGAAGAAAAATGACGGGCCTTTGAATGACGAAGAGATGGCCCGTCTGTTTCGTGAAATCATGTCCGCCTGTCTGGCGTTGGAAGAGCCGGTCAAGGTGGCTTTTCTGGGGCCGGAAGGCACATTTACCCAGCAGGCTTCCCTGAAGCACTTCGGCCACTCTGCGGTTTGCGTGCCCATGGCGGCCATTGATGAAGTATTCCGGGAAGTGGCTGCCGGTGCGGTCAACTATGGTGTGGTGCCGGTGGAAAACTCCACGGAAGGTGTGGTCAGTCATACCCTGGACAGCTTTATGGACGCTTCACTGAAGATTTGTGGTGAAGTGGTACTGCGAATTCATCAGCACATGATGATTTCAGAAAACACCCGGCGGGATCATATTACCCGCATCTACTCCCATGCCCAGTCTTTTGCCCAGTGTCGCAAGTGGCTGGACTCCCACTGGCCCATGGCTGAACGGGTTGCGGTCAGCTCCAACGCAGAAGCAGCGAAGCGGGTCAAGGGTGAGTGGAATTCGGCGGCCATTGCCGGTGATATGGCGGCAGAAATGTATGGTCTGGAAAAGATCGCTGAGAAAATTGAAGACCGTCCTGATAACTCAACCCGGTTTTTGATCATTGGCAATCAGCCGGTTCCACCCAGTGGTGATGACAAAACATCAGTGGTCATTAGCATGCGCAACCAGCCAGGAGCGCTCCATGCGATTCTTGAGCCTTTCCATGTGCACAATATCGACCTGACACGGGTTGAGACCCGCCCATCCAGAACCGGCATCTGGAACTATGTGTTTTTTGTGGATTTTGAAGGTCATCAGGATGACCCTGTTGTTGGCAAGGTGCTGGAGAAGCTGGGTGAGCGTGCCAATGATCTCCGTGTGCTTGGTTCTTACCCCAAGGGTGTTCTCTGATCGTTGTTGTAAGTAGTTGGCCAAATGGAATCGTATATTTCTGGCTAAGTGGGCAGTTGCTATGCAAGGCGCAACGTAGGGAGCATAGCCGTAGCTATGTGACCGGAGTTGCAACGCCGCAGAGTGACTGACAACTTAGTCAGAAATATATGATTTCATTTGGTTAACTACTTATTTAGCGGGCAGGGATGATGATGGTTAAATGTTCAAAGGCTCATGACCGGTGATGAGCCTTATAAGCTGACTTTTCTACCACCCTGCACAATGAATATGCCCGGTTCTCAAAGTGCAGGACCGGCTCCTGGGGGATTTCCACGGGAGGCATTTGCGGCCTATATCCAGAACTCTATTTTCATCTGATTGTAACGATTGTAACCAGACAGAATTTTTTTCAACTCTTTTAGATCAACTGTGTTGAGCAACCTGAGAATTAGTTTTGCCTGTTCCATGGCGTTAGCGATATCCTCTGGTAATGTTTTTTCAGGTTGAGCTGACAGATGCTCCGGAAAATAATGCAGTGCCATCTGGTCATCCAAATTGTGCAATACCCGAAAGAGGTGACCTGTTTCCACGCCTCTCTTACCTAGCTCTGCAAGTTTATGTGACAGGTAACAGGCTGCAATGCTCTGCTTCGCTTGCTCAACCTCATTATTTTTATCTCTGGTCTTTAGGTCCATTTCCCGTAACTCATCCACGGGTAATCCCATGGCTAAACCAATCAAAAACCAGTTATGGCTCAATGGTAAACGGCGCAGAAAATCCGGGGTTAGCGGTAGTGAACTGGTCGTGGTGACAGAGCTGTCATCATCCTGGCGATAGAGTGGTTTGATGACAGGGGGCTGCTCAGAACCGGGCTCCAGAAATAAAGACAATTTCTTACTGTTAATTGCCATGTAGCGATTTAACTTTCCTTCCAGTTTGGGGCCTGCAGCTTCGCGTAGAGCACATAAGATATGTGCCGGAGTCAGCAGCCCGGGCTGACAACGAGTTGCTGCCAGCAGTAGCTCGTATATCTGATCATGGTCGGCTTCATCGACAAATGATTCATTGAGAATGCGCTGGATTATTGGCAATGACACCCCAAGGGCATTACCAATGACGTCAGCAGGTATCTTGATCTTTGCAATTCCGCCAGCCAAACAAAGCATTTGTCTACATAAATTGCCTTCATCTTCAAGGCTAAAAGGTACTGGATGTTCTCTTAAGGATTCAATGAAACGATGCACACAACGGATGTTCATAATCTCAGGGTGGCTCATTATTTTTACCAGCTCATTTGTGGTCATGATCCCCCCTTGCTTCTCCAGAATCCTGTTCAGCAAAATCATGGTTGAAAATTGTTTAACGCTATTTGGGATAGATTGCAGATCCTGATCCATCATCAGTTCCGGATATCCGGCCGCAAAGGCAATTGTTGCCTTCGGAACTGTGGAAACCAGATACTCATCTTTGTTGACGATCTGATGTAACGTGAAGAAATCCAGCTGATAATCAAGCTCAGCATTAGCATCAACAGTCTCTAAAGTGGGAGGTGATTGAGTCGTGAGCCGACTCTGGTCAAATACAATACCAAATTTTTTACAGTGCAATTCAACCAGATCAAATCTTGAGATACCCGCCAGCATTGTCAGTAGTTTTTTATGGGTTATCATCAGTTTTTCGATGGTTGCCTTATCTTGTCGATTGACGACAGGCAGGGCTAAATAGTTAGCCGGTGCATATTCCTGATTCATTACAGTTTCTGAAATTTTGGCAATATCGGCTATTGGAAATCCCAGATATATGGCAAACAGTACCTGGTCATCGGGTGATATGCCCCGGGTAAATTTATGGCCCAAACTACTCCAGTATACAGTGCCGTCCATTGGTGTTTCAGGCAACCGGGAACATTCAGTGCCGGAGATGACACTCCGTTCAAGCATCGGGGCGACATTGCTTGCAATAGCAATGGCAGGCTCTGTTTTTACTAACTCCGGGGGGAGCAATTCAGTAGCTGGATTGTCAGGGAGCGGCCTTTTCAATGATTTGAAAGTAATTCGACTTGTTGCAACTGTGCTCATCATAGCGTTGAGAAATTTTATGCTTTCCGAACCGAAATAAGGAACAACCCGGGCCATTAATTGTCCCTGTCTGATGGCTTTAGCAATCTTCCCGGGTAATTTTTTTTCAGGCTGGTCATCCGAATGTTCTGGAAAGTAAGCCAGTGTTGCCTGATCATCCAGCATCTTCAGTGCCTGGTAAAGATGACCTGTTTCCAACCCCTTTTGAACCAGTGTCCGGGATAATTCCAAAGCTGTAAGGCTCAGCTCGTCTTGGTCTGGCGCACCGTTTTTCAAAATTGTTATGGAACCAATCCTTTCCAGCTCATCCCCTGAAAGCCCCATGGTTAAACCAATCAAAAACCAGTTATGGCTTAATGGTAAGTGACGCAAAAAATCCAGGGTCAACGGTTGCGACCTGACAATTCTGGCAGGGTGGTCATTTTCTGGCCAATAGAGTGGTTTGAGCTCAGGTAACTCTTCAGAAGGGAATTCGTTTAGCCGAGACAAATGTGCCTTCTCTATTTCTATCCACTTTTCTAACTCCTCATGACAACCGCTGGCACGGCCTGCTTCACGCATCGCATGGATAATATGCCCGGGTGTGAGTCGGGGTGAGCAAAGGATTGCCTGATAGAATAAATCATCGAACTTTTTTACAATGCTTACCGAGTTATAATTTCGATCAACAATTTTCTGGATGATATGCAACGGTACCCCCAGTGCCCGGCCCAAATGTTCAGCGTTTATCCCAAGCTCTGAAGCCTGGTATGCCAGATCGACAAGCTGCTGATTCCAGCTTGAGTTATAGCTGAGGAAAAAAGGTATGGTATTGCCTTTCAGGGATTCAATGAGGCGGTATGCACAGCTGATGAGCATAATCTCAGGATTGCACATTATTTTGACTATCTCATTAGTGGTAATGCTCCCACCGTGTTTATCCAGGATTTTCTTAAACAGGAATATGTTTGCATAAAAGTTTTCTACTTCAGAAAATTGTTTAATATCCTGATCATCCATCAATTCCGGGTATCCGGCGGCATAGGCTAATGTTGTCGTCGGAATACTATTAAAGAAACGGCCTTTTTCTATTTGCAAGATCTTGATCAGCTTGAAAATATCCAGCTTGTGATTTAGCGCAGCATCATTATCTGCAGCCTGCACACAGGCAGGCCAGTCAGACAGGAACTGGCTCTGGTCAATGGCAACACCCGACTTTTCACAATACAATTTCGCCAGTTCTGGTCTTGAGGTATTCGCCAGCACTATGAGCCATTGTTCATAGGTTAACTGATGATTTGCCTGAGTTAAAAAATCTTCCAGCAGATGAAAAGGTCTGGTTGCATCATTCCGGTTCGGAAATTTTTGCTCGAGTATAAATAATTGATTTAACGGAAGGCCCAGGTAAATAGCGAATACATACACATTGAGGAACGTTAGGCTTTCTCTGATTTGCTGGTCCAACTCTCCCCATTTGACAAAGTCACCCGGTTGTTTTGCAGGCAATGGGTCAGAGGCAAAGCCGGATTCAACACTCCGTGCAGATATGGCAATTGCAGAGGTTGATGATGCTGGCTCAATGGGTTCAGAGCCGCCACTGGCAATGGCAACACACTTTCCGGCAAAAGGGGGCATTGGCGAATCACTGGTTGATGGCCCGTGGTCTGCCAATCCCGGGAGCCTGGCAGTTGGACCAGATGGAGGGACCGGTTGATGACCGGTTGAATTAATCATGAAACTGTCTCCAAAATCGTCATTGCTCAATGTCCAACGGCACATGACTGTTCATAAGGCCTGGTAATCCGTGTTTTGGGTCACCCTGCATAATGAATATGCCAAACTCAGGCTGTCCGGGAATAATCTGGGCTATGCAGCAATTGCTCCTGCATTAGTAACTATTCAGCACCCCTAACATAAATCTGGAATTTT
>NZ_PJPV01000046.1 GCF_002864045.1 Endozoicomonas acroporae | reverse complement strand
TAGAATATCCAGCAAGCATATGGCAGGCAGGGAGCTGGGGAGAATGATGCCAACTGCCTCACTCAAGTACCGTTTTGCCGGAATATCAAACACTCGTGCATTAAAAACTTGAGAGTCGAGTAATAAGTAGTTGGCCAAATGGAATCGTATATTTCTGGCTAAGTGGGCAGTTACTATGCAAGGCGCAACGTAGGGAGCATAGCCGTAGCTATGTGACCGGAGTTGCAACGCCGCAGAGTGACTGCCCACTTAGTTAGAAATATATGATTTCATTTGGTTAACTACTTATGTCAGTCGCCTATCGTCGAGGGACGGGCGCTTTTGATGCCATGCCCGCGCCGGAAGAAGCATTTAACGAGGGCACCTCCCGTTTTGCATTGATCACGCTGAATGCAGGTTTACAAGTTCCCTTCATCTATTTCGGCCAACAGTTCAACTACTCCCTGAGTTACCGTGGGATAAAAACTCACTACGAGAAAATCCTACGGTTACAGAAATGGTGTGCCGGTAATACACCCAGGCACATTGTGAACGCCTGCATGAAAGAGCTGCAGGCCACCGGTTACCTGTCCAACCGTGGGCGGCAGATAGTGGCCAGCTGCTTTATTTATGAACTGGGGATGGACTGGCGCTACGGAGCTGCCTGGTTTGAGCAGCAGCTGGTGGGTTATGACGTGGGCAGCAACTGGGGCAACTGGCAGTATCTGGCGGGCGTGGGTGCTGACCCGAGAGGGAGTCGCCATTTTAATCTGGATAAACAGGCTCAGCAGTTCGATCCTGATGGCCGCTATCAACCGTTGGGGAGGGCATAAAACCTACCCTCTCGACAGTGTTGATGCCGCTGACTGGCCTATCATGCCGTAATCATTCAGCAGTTAACAGTTGATGCCGCCAGCGGGCCTTGTGGTCTTTCGCCAGGTGGGCTGATACCTGTGGCATGATTCGGATGAAGTCATCCGCCAGAGTCCAGGGGGGATTCACAACCACCATGCCTGAAGCGGTCATACCGGGCTCACCGGGGTCGGCAACGCTCATTTCAAACAGGTGGGTATTGCGCATCCTGCTTTTGGCAAAGCCCTTTTCCATCTGTCGAATCTGCTGCCTGTCCACCACGGGATACCACAGCAACAGCATGGCCTGAGGCATTTTTACATAGGCGGCTTCCATCACCTTAACCACTGTCTGATAGTCTGACTTGATCTCATAAGAGGGATCCATCAATACCAATGCACGATGGCTGGCTGTGGGCAGAAGAGCAGGCAGGCCCTTAAAACCGTCTTCCTGGCGAACATGGCAAAGACGACGATGTTCACAATTCTGACGTAATTCAGCGATGGTTTGTGGATGCATTTCATACAGCCAGGCTTTGTCACCGGGCCGCAACAGCCGCTTTACCAGCAATGGTGAGCCCGGGTAACGTTTGGCACGGATATCGTCGGCAATCTGGCCGTGGTAGTCATTGAGACCTTGCAGCTTTTGCCAGTCCAGCTTCAGGACACCCTCATCGCTTTCCGCTGTCTTGCGGGCCATGGCTGAGTCCAATCGGTAGAGACCGGCACCGGCATGGGTGTCGATATAATCAAAAGGCGTGTCTTTTTTCTGCATGTGACGCACGCAGGCCAGCAACAGCCAGTGTTTGAGTACATCGGCATGATTACCCGCGTGGTAGTGGTGTTGATAGCTCAGCATGGGATCTGAAAGCCCTGGGTCAGGTGGAAGTCGTGCCTTTTGAAAGGGGGGAATCTAACAGGTTTCTGGGATAACCGGCATACTGCGATATATCCATTGGGATAGCAGTTTTCCCAATGTAAGTGTTTGAAATAGAGCCGGTTAAATGAAGAGATTAGTTTTAGTTAGCGACACTGACCAGCTTGTTAATGAAAAATTCAAACGGGGTAGAGAACGATTACGAAGTCAAATATAATCACTTTCAGTCAGTAGCCAATTCTACAGAAAACTTTTCTTGACCTGTTCTTTCCGTTCTTCGACCATCCGATCACCAGCCCGGCGTAAAGTGACCGAGTAGACGGTGAAGGCTCTTCTTTTTCTCAAATCGTCCGTTTCAACGTATTCCTCTTCCTCCGCGTTAAAGGTAATGACTGTTTCATTGTCACGGCTTAAGTCCCAGGTTGGCACGGTGTACTCTGCAAGGAGTGGGTAAAAGTAGCGTTCTGACTTCAGCATTCTGAAGCCTTCTCCAGGATTGGAGAAATCAAAAAACTGCAGCGCTACATTTCTGTAACCCGGAAACTGTCCGTTGACGGCCAGCGCATTCCCATCGGGACTGGGAATGGCCTGGCCCCAGCAAAAATTAAGCAAAGTGAAATGATCACCCCGTTGTGGGTAATGTATTCCAGTGGATAGATTGACCAGAAGCGTTGAAGATACTGACTTACCCGTCAAAACCCAGTCCTGGTTCTTGCACTGAAAGAAATTGTGTACTGGGTTCAAGCCATGCCGAATGAGATCCACCAGGACCTGACCGTCACTACACCGTGTTATTTTGATACGGCTGTGGCTCGTTTCCTCCCGATCATCTCTTATGACCGGAAGGTAAAAACCTGACTCCAGTTGATATTTCTGATCCAGCCGCGTTACCGTTTCAAAGGGTAAGTATGAATGCAACCGGGAGCGCACCTTTTGATCGGCTTCATCAAACCTTTTCTGGTTCAGTTCTATCCATCGGGTATCATTCCAGCATGCATCGGTGTGCCTGAGGTCGCATCCTTTATGATCCAGTCCGGTTGCCTCTGACTCAGGGCCTGAGGCCGTAGCATCTGAACCGGTCCCACGAATATTTTCTGCTGCTGTCTGGGCGGGTTGCAGAGATTGGCCTTCGCCTTCACAGCACGTTACTGAAGCAGTATTAGCAGGCACACTCAGGATTTCGGATGTGGGCAGGGGCAATGAATGTGACGGGTTCAGTTTTTGCTTGCAGTCAGCCTCGGACACTGTCGTAATCCGAGAGTCTCCCAGCATTTTGCTGACACCACCACCCTCAGGTAGTTCATGTCCGGAATCAAGCCATCCGGTTGTCCCGCCGTCATTGCTGGTAATACGGTGGGGACCAAATCCCGCAGAGCAGGGATTTGCTGCCGCGTCAGGTATCGGCTGAGTATTGTTCAGGGTATGACCGCAAAAGTTGGGACTCAGAGGATTAGACATCAATTGTCCTCAATATTTGATTTATTAAAAGAGATTGAGAATGTCTGGCCAGGCAACCACCTTAGCCAGATCACGAATTGTCCAGTCAAGTTTATGAATCCTGATCTGTCAATGCCTCTGCCGGTGAATATGATGTTACTGTGGTATAACAATGCCCTGACTTTTTCTGAATACCCGGTGTTGAGTTGTCTTGAATACTCTTTGGTCAGTAGCGATGAGGTTGTTCTGAGCCGGACCGGTCAATTTAACGTAAAGTAGGTATGAAGCACTCCCAAAGAGCAAGAACTGCTAACAACAAGGTTGATCGAACCGCACAAAAGCAATGCCCCGTCTGCCATCGTCCTTTTTCCTGGCGAAAAAAATGGGAACGCTGTTGGGAGGAGGTTCGTTACTGTTCAAGGCGCTGCCGATCTCAACGAAACCGGGTGATGGATGAAAAACAATAAACACTACTCTACCCTCAGGCTGATTCTCGGAGACCAGCTCAACGCCCGCCATAGCTGGTTCAGCAAGCAGGACGACGACTGTATTTATGTAATTGCCGAACTGCTTCAGGAAACCGGTTATGTTAAGCACCATGTACAAAAAATCTGTGGTTTTTTTCTCGCCATGGAACAATTTGCTACGGCATTGCAGAAAGCGGGGCATCAGGTTCTGCATTTGACGCTGGATGAAACCCAAGACTTTGCCGATCTGCCATCATTGATTCTTCACCTGTGCCAGCAATATGCAGTGACCCGTTTTGAATACCAGCGGCCCGATGAATACCGTTTGCTGGCACAGTTAAGAGATTTTGAACCCGATAAAGCCCTCTTTAAAAAAGAGTGGGATACCGAACACTTTCTGGTTCCGTTTGAGGCGCTTGGCAAACGGTTCAAGCCCGGTAAACCCGGCAGAATGGAAACGTTCTACCGAAAGATGCGCCAGCAGCATGATGTTCTGATGTGTGATGGCCAGCCGGAAGGCGGACAATGGAATTTTGATGCAGATAATCGCTGTAAGCTCAAAGCTGCTGATCTTGACGCGATCCCGGAACCCTTAATGTTTGCCAGTCCAACCGCGTCAGTACTGGAGCGGCTGAAACGCCATAAGGTACAGAGCTTTGGTGATATTGGCACTCATCTGCTCTGGCCGATTACACGTCAGCAGTCATTAACATTACTCAATTATTTTTGCACCCATTGCTTGCCAAATTTTGGTCAGTTCCAGGATGCCATGACCGCGAACAGTGACCATCAGTGGAGTCTTTACCACTCCCGGCTCTCCTTTGCCCTGAATACCAAAATGCTCCACCCGAAACAGGTGATCGATAAGGCGATCAGCGCCTGGCGGGAAAACCCTGAAGCGATTTCACTGGCGCAAATAGAAGGCTTTGTCCGTCAGATCCTGGGGTGGCGTGAATATATCCGGGGTGTCTACTGGAGCAATATGCCGCACTACGAGTCCATGAACTACCTGAAAGCGACCAGCGATCTGCCCGACTGGTTCTGGACCGGCCAGACACAAATGAACTGTATGCGCCATGCCATTACTCAGTCATTGCAGTATGCCTATGCACATCATATTCAGCGGTTGATGATTACCGGCAACTTCTGCCTGCTGGCGGGTATTGATCCTGATCAGGTCGACCGGTGGTACCTGGGCATTTATATCGATGCGATTCAGTGGGTAGAGCTGCCCAATACCCGGGGCATGTCACAGTATGCCGACGGTGGCATGGTGGCATCGAAACCCTATGCAGGCAGTGGCAATTATGTGCAGAAAATGAGTGACTATTGCCCGGGCTGTGTTTACCAGGTGAAGGAAAAAGAGACAGAAAGTGCCTGCCCTTTAAACAGTCTTTACTGGCATTTTATGGAGAAACACCGGGAGATGTTGCAGAACAATCCACGGACCGCCCTGGTTTATAAAGGGTGGGACAAAAAGGGCTCAGCGGACAGGAATGCCATTCTGAAGCGGGCCCGGTGGTGTATTAATCATCTGAACGCGCTGTAAACATTTGATAGCTCGATAGAGCCGCCGCTGAGGGAGGCTTATCGGTAGGGTATTGTTGGGCAATGGAGTGAAGGACCCAAAAGCGTGGGAGCGAGATCCTGGTTACAACGGATCATGGCTTGAGGTGGTTCACAATAATAGCGAGTGTCTCTTCAACCTTGTCAAACCGGTTATCAATGTTATCGAGTCGGTTATCAATGTTATTGAGTCGGTTATCAATGTTATCGAGTCGGCTTTCAACTCTATCGAGTCGGTTTTCAACCGTATCCAGACGATTTTCAATCCTGTTGAAGCGTTCACGGTTTTCCTGCTGGTGGGCGTCCACCTTTTTGTTGAGTGTTTCGATCGCTATTTCGTGCCGCACACTGTGCAGGAACAGTTTTTTAATATCATTCTGTGAGTTTTTAACACTGATCTCTATTTGATGAATAGCATTCCAGAGCGCATCACTGTCTTTATCGTGGTTCATAAGGACAACTTCTGATTATTTTTGATGCGTTGAGAATAGCAGAGAAATACCTCGTTCCCGGATTTCTTTGAAGGAACGAGGGTCTGGGTATTAATGGTGTTTACTAATCCATCAGGCAGGTTTTGGCACCCAGGCTTTACACCATCCTTCCGGTTCTACGGAGTTTGCCGGAAAAAGCCTGCAACCCTGGTTATCCGGGGTATAGAGCGCGCAATTCTCACACTTTCGTCCTTCCTGGTAGCCATCTATGGATTTAGCGTCTGCCTGTGTCTTCTTATAGGAAAGCCCTATTGCGGTAGGGTTGGACTCATCAAGTGCGGGGAGGGCATCAGCCCGAGCCTGGCGGCTGGGAATATTAAGAAGGGGAATAAGCGCGGATGCTGCGGCCAGTTGTAAAAACCGACGCCGGGTGGGGCCACGCTTTTCAGAATCGAATGGTTTTTCAGACATGGGAGTACCTCATCGTACTTTATATGTTTTTTAAACCTGATAGTATCAAGGTTTAAAACTTTTCTATTTATACGAGTAGGTATATCTCACGGATCATGGGGGAAATCAATCAGAAACGAAGTCGTGCAGGTTTTGTCGGGTAATCAGGCGGCTCACCTCCATATTGTCGACAATGCCAACAATCGCTGCGTCAACTGGGCCTTCGCAAGGGTGTATAGCTTTTCGGGCAGCACCACCTCTGGCAACCAGGACGAGGTCACCTATGTCGGCACCAACGGTATCAACGGCCACCAGTGACTGGCCGGTTTCCTGCTCGCTGTGGTTGATCAGCTCAACGATCATTAATTTGAAGCCGCTGAGACCATCCTGTTTACGGGTGGCCCAGATGTTGCCAGTTACCTTGCCAATCAGCACTTGCCATACTCCCGGAAATGGTTGGGGCTCGAAATTTCAACGGGGAACATTAATACAGGGGTTGGAAAGTCCAATTGACGAAAGTCAGTTTTCCAGGCATCAGAAAATTAACCTGGATCAATATTTGGGCAGTGTTTTAGGGTGCGTGTGGGGGCATACCTTATCTGTGATGAATGGTTGTTATGGCACAGTGAAGATCAAACAGAATGTAGTGCTAAATTTCAAGTCTTCAATTTATCTTGATAAGCGCTTTGCTGAGTTATCTTACTTCTTACTGCCAGTGGGGAACGCGACAGCAAGAAGTTAAAAAGGTTAATCAGCTCTTTTCGGGATGATTAATCTGGGCCATGCCAATAACCCTTGGGTCGTTGGAATTTTTATGGTTAATTATTGCCAGGTAGAATGAATGGTCAAATTTAAAGCGAAGAAGTTTTTCAGGAGGTATATGTAAATCGTATGAGAGCATAGATGACGCAGCAGCTACCGTCGCTCCATTTTCATCAACGTCCAATGCTGCCATATGTTTACCCTTGGCTTCAGCCTCTGCACATATTTTTGTAAATTGATAATTGAACTTGAACTTGGGCAGCGTTAGCACCGCGTGTTCTCTTCCTGATTTGCCCAGGATAGTGGTGAGTCCACTTGACAAAATTTGGTTGAGATCTTCACTACCGGGATTCGTTTCCCCTTCTGGCGGTAAAACAAACACCGCTTTCATGCCCGATTCCAAAACAGGAACAGCGACAAAGTCATAGTCTTTATTTTTAATGTGCTTAATGGGTTGTATACTTCCACTTTCCATCCACTGTATTTCTGAGTGGGCTGCATTTTCCCATGTGATTTCTGAACTCTCTTTTTCATTCATCACTCTAAAAGGAGACTGCCATGAAACCTGTTGCAATAACCAGGTGACCAGTTGAAACGCCAGGTCTGGATTTTCCAGGTCTTTTGCTTGCAGAAAATCAGTAATCAGGCCCTGGGTGTCTTTTGTTATTTGCTCATTGAGCTCTGCCGTGGCCTGTTCAGGTCCCTTGTGAAAAAAAGCTTCACTGGTTGTATGAGGAATCTGGGATTGTCTCAGAATTCCATCAATCTTAGGTCTTTTTGAAAAGACATGTATGCCTTCTTCGGTGCTTTTGATCAATGGTCGAGCTTGATGAAGCTCACCAATATCCCCTGCTTGATAAGGCTCACCAGTATCCCCTATAGAGTCCGCCATATATCTTAAATTGGTAGCGATCGCCTCTGATGTTGTGACCAGAGCAGGTGAGGTGACAATGTTAATTGATCGTTCGAGTAATGTTAATTCTCTAACAAATTCCTGTACGTCATCGACAAGCCCCTTCAAATAGGGTTGGACATTGTTTGTTACTGATGTACCAGAATCTGGGGAATCAGCCGACTGTGTTGAGGATTGCGGGAGGGGTAAATCACTGTTGTCCCAGATTGTATTGGATGGAACTCTGGGGTAGTCACTAGAGGGTAAATTATTCATATATATTCAAGCCTCCAATCGTAATATTTTTATCTGAACTTGTGCATTGATTCATAATCAAACAAGGCAAGTTCTGACCGGTTAAATGATAGGAGGTATTTTTATTCTGTAAATTATTGTTTGAAAATTAAATGTCATTGTTATTTTTGCCAGATAGACGGTTGTTGTTGATTTTATTTGGCTATAGTGATCTCCAAATGATTTACTTAATTTTCTTCCAGGAAAATTCTTTTCTGAAATCGAAGGCTTAACAGGATGGCTAAGAAAGCGTTTGCATCATCAAGAGATCTGGAACCCAAAAAAGAGACGCTTGAAGTGCTGGCAGAGGGTGTTTATGCCTTTACTGCTGAGGGGGATCCCAATGTCGGGGCCATTGAGGCAGAAGACTTCCTTATTGCTTTTGAGGCTCGGGCAACACCAAGGGCGGCGTCCGACTGGTTACGGGAACTCAGACGGCATACAACAAAGCCTGTTAAGTATCTGGTTTTGTCCCACTACCATGCAGTACGCGTACTCGGTGCCGCCGCCTTCTCAGCCGAATCGATTATTGCCCATGAGAACACCCGGTTCCTGATTGAAGAGCGTGGTATGGAGGACTGGGACAGCGAGTTTCGTCGAATGCCCAGGTTGTTCCGGGAGCCCGAAGGAATCCCGGGGCTGACACATCCTGATATTGTGTTTAATGATCGATTGGAAATCCCGCTGGGTGGGCTTCGGGGAAGCCTGGTGCTTGAATACTGTGGACGGGGTCATACCGCCGGGGATATCTGTGCCTGGCTGCCCCGGCATAACATTCTGTTTGCCGGAGATCTTGTTGAGGCCCAGGCTGCACTTTATACCGGTGATGCTTTCCATTTTGACTGGTCCACCACCACGCTGGACAAGGTAAAGGCTTACGGTGCTGAGACGTTGGTTGGTGGCCGGGGTGCAGTTGTGCATGGTCGGGGTCATGTTGATGCCGCTATTGAGCAAAGTCGCACTTTCCTCAAGACCCTGATTGATCAGGTAGGGACCGTTTATAAAAACGGGGGAACGTTAACCGAAGCCTTTGCCGCATCCCATAAAAGCCTGGCCCCCCGGTATGGTAACTGGCCCATTTTTGAACACTGTTTGCCATTTGATGTTCAGCGCCTCTGGGATGAGTTTGCTGGTATCGACTGGCCGAGAATCTGGACTGCCGAGCGAGACCAGGAAGTTTGGGATCAACTGCATGGCGTATATTAAAGTAGGTATCAATAGAGCAATGTACACGGTTAATAAACGACGGGTTGATGATTCCTGGCTTGCATAAGTAGTTGGCCAAATGGAATCGTATATTTCTGGCTAAGTAGGCAGTTACTATGCAAGGCACAACGAAGGGAGCATAGCCTTAGCTATGTGACCGGAGTTGTAACGCCGCAGAGTGACTGACCACTTAGTCAGAAAATATGATTTCATTTGGTTAACTACTTACTCACCGGCTGACCATAAAAATTTATATATGACTTGACTCTCCAGGGTGAAATCCGTTTAATACGCCTCGCACATCGTTTTCGTTGTTTGAACAGCGCCTGGGTAGCTCAGTTGGTAGAGCAGCGGATTGAAAATCCGCGTGTCGGTGGTTCGATTCCGCCCCTAGGCACCATACTTAAATGATAAAAAATATGTGTGCCAAAATTTAGCCTGGGTAGCTCAGTTGGTAGAGCAGCGGATTGAAAATCCGCGTGTCGGTGGTTCGATTCCGCCCCTAGGCACCATATAAAAAGCCTTGAGCCCTTGCTCAAGGCTTTTTTGTTATTGGAGTTCAAAAAACAAGTACAGTCAAACCTGACGACAGGTTTTGCTGTGTCAGGTGCAATGGTTGGACTGTGCAGCTCAACAAATAAGCAACGATTGATAAGCATCCATCGTCTTCTACATACGCGTTATGTCCAGAGTTATCTGAACAATAGACATGATCAAATATTTTTCCATCAGCTGTTAGGGCCTGTTGACGTTTCGTTGCGTGCTCAGTGGCTCAGAAAGGTGTCAGATGCGCGAAAGACTTGTGCAGCGCGTAGTTATTCTACGCCAAGCAAGTCTGACAAAGCAGATGGCGCCTTTCTGAGCCACCCTTCGGGCGTATCAGGGCGCCCCTATGACTTCGTTGCGGCATTTTGAAAGGCAACCAGCCTTCCTGCAATGCCGCGCCTCGTCATAGGAGCGCCCTGATACGCTGAGCACGCAACGAAACGTCAACAGGCCCTAAGGCATGCCAGCCCCTGAGGTTGGCTGAGAATAGCCAGCCGGGAGTTAGTTATCTTCCGGCACATAGCCTTCAGCGGCATCAATATCTTCACCAGAGAAATATTTATCCATTTGTTCCATAAGATACTGCCGGGCTTCAGGTGCCAACAGGTTAAGGTGCTTTTCATTGATCAGGCGGGTCTGGTGGGCCTGCCATTCAGTCCAGGCTTCCTGGGAAACATGCTCAAAGATCCACTGACCCTTTGGACCGGGTAGTGGCGGAACCATGAGGCCTTCCGCTTCTTTTTTCAGTTTGACGCATTGAATCATTCTGGCCATTGTTATCTCACTGCTTCAGTTACTATGGATTGAGGGTATCTTAACGGGAAAGCTACCTGATAAACATTCATTCCCTTCAGGAAGAGCAGCTGACTTCCAGTTTTTTGCCCCATTCAGGCGGTTGACCTGCATAGTGCTCAAAATCAGGGTGCTCATCGTAGGGCGAAACCAGCACGTTCATCAGGTTTTCAATTTCCTGGTAGTCCCCTTTCTCTGCCTTTTCGATTGCCTGTTGTGCCAGATAGTTTCTGAGAATGTATTTCGGGTTCACCTGTTTCATTCGTTTCTGGCGGTTCTGGTCATCCAGAGGGTTTCTCTTGAGCCTTTTCTTATAGCTATCCAGCCAGGGGGCGAGTGATGGGTGGTTAACTAACGGCTCCAGCTGGTTAACGGCTTGTTCTGAAGGAAAGCTGCTGAGGGTTCGGAAGAATAATGTGTAATCACAGTGACTGTCATGCAATAGCTGAAGGAGATCGCGAACCAGTTCTGCGTCTTCCTCCTCTTCTGCCACCAGCCCCAGTTTATCGAGCATCAGGCGGGTATAGGTTTGGGTGTAGATTTGTGGGTATTGATCCAGTGCTTTCTGGATTAACTCAACATCATCAAACAGGGGAACCAGTGCCTGGCCCAGCCTGCCACAGTTCCAGTAGCCAATATCGGGTTGTTGGCTGAAGGCATAGCGACCGGAGTGGTCAGAGTGGTTGCAGATGTAGTGCCAGTTAAAATCGTCCATAAAACCATAGGGGCCATAATCAAACGTATCCCCGATAATGCTCATATTGTCGGTATTCATAACGCCGTGGGCAAAACCTGCGGCCTGCCACCGGGCAATTAAGGTTGCGGTAAGATGAACGACTTCTGCATAAAACAGCTGATAGCCTTTGTCACTGCCTGCCACTGCTTTCATTCCTGCAAGATCATGAAAGAGGTGTTCAATGGTGTAATCAGCCAGCTCTTTTAAGGCTTCATATCGTTTGTTGAAAAAGAAATATTCGAAGTGGCCAAAGCGGATATGGCTTCTGGCCAGTCTGAGTAATGTTGAACCCGCTTCCCTGGTTTCCCGGTAAACTGGCGTATCACT
Organism: Endozoicomonas acroporae; assembly: GCF_002864045.1. Lineage (GTDB taxonomy): Bacteria > Pseudomonadota > Gammaproteobacteria > Pseudomonadales > Endozoicomonadaceae > Endozoicomonas > Endozoicomonas acroporae. Next base: position 14,478 of record NZ_PJPV01000046.1, on the reverse strand, counting down.
GGTCACCACACACAAAGCGCGGGTCGTCGGAATCCCCAGATGGTGGAGCGCTTCGGAGGCGAGATATTCCCGGATGCAGGAGCGCAGAACGGCTCTGCCATCACCAAATCGGGAGTAAGGGGTTGGCCCGGCACCTTTCAGATGCAGGTCCCACTTTTCTCCCCGGGTATTGACCAGCTCTCCCAATAACAACCCTCTGCCATCACCCAGTTGGGGATTATAGGCACCAAACTGATGGCCGGAATACACCATGGCCAACGGTTCTGAACCGGGCCATGCACGGTTTCCGGAACCGATCAATGTCAGCTTTTTCCGGGTTTCCCGGGTGTCTTCAAGGTTAAGCTGCTGGCCGGCTGATGGGCTGTAGGCCACGATTCTCGGGTTCTCCAGGGGAGTTGGGTCCAGCCTTGTATAAAAGTAGTCCGGCAAGCGTGAGTAGGTGTTGTTGAAGTGTTCGCCATCAAGGTTATTCATCCCTGTGGTGCTCCCGAATGATTCACAGTGGATCAGTTTACTCTGTATCTGTGCGCTACACATTCATTCTTATAAATGGCCAGTTTTTGAACTTATAGCCAGTTTTTCTGTCTTAGAATATAAGTTATTCAAAATAATAAAGGGAGAGAGGTATATGAGTTCAGTTGAATTGGGCGCTTTGAACGCCATGTCTTACTGTTGGAACAAGCATGATGACAGTTTCATCCTTGCACGTGCGGTGAAAGCCATTGCTGGGGTGGTGAAAGCAACATTTACCAAATACACCGTCTCATTAATTGAAGCCGAGGCTGTGATGAAGCGCCATCCCGACGCCTGGTTTGCAGAGCCTGTCAGACGGGCACTGGTTGAATACAGGGTATCCCATGCAACGGATACTTCACGACAACCCGCAACAGCAGGCAGTCCTCCTCCGTCATCAGCAGCAGCAGGCAGTTCTCCCTCATTGCCCCAACCACTGGTGAATTCGCCATTCTCATTCTCTTTAAAAGAAACGGATACAGCCCGGGTTCGATTTATAGATGGATTCCAGACAACAGCTGGTGTGAGGGACGCTTATAAAGATATGAGGACGGCCGCCGGTGATTCGTGGGTTGCAAACGCCAGGTTAACCTGCAAACAGGTGACTAAAGATGCTGCAGATGACATCGCATTTAATAATAAAGATCATTACGCTATATCGAAATTCATGGTAACGATCACCCACCCAGACCATGGAGGGCAATCGATTGAAGAAGTGCTTCATGTGATGGATAAAAAAACTGGCCAGCACAAGCTGGTGCGTATTGGTTCGTTCTGTGAAGTTGCAGACGGATCAACAGTCGGAGGGTGCGGTTTCCCCGGATATTCACAGGTAAGCTCAACCAGGGCAGGCCGTTATTTAAAAAATCTCCAGGTTAAAGATCAAGATGGCAAAGATTACTATCCCTATGCCCAGACCATGTTTGGTATGGGCAAATATGACAGTGATAATGTCGGCAAAATGTGGAGTTGCGGTTTTGATGTACTGAGAATGCAGCTTTTCCAGGCAACAGGTTATAAATTTTCTTTTCAGGTCCTGGTTGCTTATTTAGAAGAAATAATTAGCGCCAGAGGTGATGCTCAAGAGTTGAGACGTAGTTTGTCTAATCACCATTACCCTATGACCATATATGTAATGCACCTGCTTTTAACCGGCATCGCCTCATCATCAGGCCACTCGAATTTACTGGTGGAAAAGGGTTCTGAAGGTGAGGGTCGACTCACGCCAGGCGAAAGAGAAGCTCTTGGTATCAAATCATGCACGCGTCAGGATATATTGGACACCACAAACTGGGATTACTCATCAACAGTCATGATTTGCCAGCCTTTATACTCTTTTGGTATCTATCGAAGCAAAAAAAGAGACGGTACTTTCGAATACACGGTCTACGACCCTCACAATTTCGATGGTAGTCCAGACTTTTACGATTCACGCAAGGGGCCGGGGCTAGAGAGTTTTGCATCCGCCAAAGCAGCGATTCATCATGTAACAAACCGCAAAGGAGGTGCCAATGGCAAGATCGATGCTTTCTTTAGAGGCCCTGATGCAGGACTATGCTTCATGCGGGACAGAATGATGAAAACGAAAGGTCGGCTGGAGTCTGAAGGAAAAGGCTTTTAGAAGCTATAGCGAACCTTGGCAATACACCCATCAGCTTTGAAGTTATCTGCCCAATGGTGGAAGTAACGAAAGGTAATGGTGGTATTGCTCTGAATTTCCACACTCATGCTGGCATCAAATTGATAGCGGTTGCTATCTCTGTCAGCACCATTGATCCGGAAGGGTTCACCCCCTGCGGCAAAGTGCGCAGTAATAGCAATCGGATCTTTTTTGAAATCGTGAAAGCCCATCAGCCCAAGCTCTGGTTTGATGACCATTGCCCGGGTATTCATTTCTCCCATCAACTTCAGGCCAGCACCCAGTTCCATGATGTCATATTTGCCATTTTTGACCTGATCGTATGATAAGTGTGTCTGGGCAGGATCTCTGGCAGACTCGGTATAATCGTCAGTTTGGATGGTGAAATAATTAAAGGCTACCTGAGGCTGCCAGCTCCACTCATCTCCCAGGGGGTAGGTGTGCCCCGCAATCATGCCGACCCCCCAGCTCCGGGTATCATAATTTGCATCGTGCCGGTGACCATCAACGTAGCGGCGTCCTTTATTCTTGCCAGAGGAATAACTCATCCGACCATCAAAGAAAAAATCATTTTCCAGGTACGAGGAGTAAAGGGTGGCGATATGAGTATCCGTGTCAATTTTGTTTCTTGAGCCATCTTTCCCAGCAGCATTTCCTTTTGCATAGGTGTAGGCAATGCCTGCTTCTATGTTCTGATCCCTTTCCAGAGGGCTATCTGCACCCATGGAGAAGCCATTGATTCTGGCATGATAACCCGGTACATGGTCGTTAATATCCTGTGTTGCCTTGCTGTAGTCATATTGAATCCAGGCAGCGCCAGCAGAGAAGATATCTCCGGTGTTGATGCCGGTTCGTTTACCAGACATTCTGTCACTTAGAGTATTGCCAGCCGTTTTCAGTGCAAGGTTGGCATTGTGTACCGCATGAGGCGACATGGCAGGAGCAAGCTCTGCAGCTTTTTTAATGTCTTTGCCGGGTTTTACATTTTTTACAACATGCCGGGTTAATTTGGCACTTTTACTGTCGTGTTCGGCTTCTGCTTTATCGGAAGGTTTGGTGGCTGCCAGCATCATGGAACGAAACCGGCCCGGAACCTGAGAAGTCCGATGGTCGGCCTGATCCGTGCTGATCAGCAGCATTCTTTTTGCGTTATCCGGATCAATGATCGCGTCATAGTGAATATAGAGCTCATTGTCAGAATCCACATTAACCGGATGGTTAATGTTGGAATCCTCTGCTTCCATCAACAGATATTGTTTGCCAATGGCCGGATCTTGAATGATATCGCTGTCAAAAACAAAATCAGCCGCAGGACCCACGTGGATATTTTTGGCTGCCACCACCGGGGCTTGCGGTATCGTACCATCGGTTAACGGCTCAAACCTTGCCGCGTTCGGATTTTGTTCTGTCAGCACCAGGCGACCATCCTGTTGATAGTTACCGTCGATATTAAGTTCGGATTGGATGGTAACGACGGCTCCCTGACGAATATGCAATGCAGGTGATGATTCAGGCCCATCTGCACGACGACTGTCTGACGAGCCGGAAACGATAGCCATTCTATCTGCCAAAAAATGGAGATGGCCATTCACATCAATGAGCCCGTTGGACCGAAGCAGGTTGCCTTTATAGTGGTTGATACCGTTAAAGGTAATGGAATCAATATCGGATAACTGTTCTTTCACTGTCGTATTGTTGGCAATGAATCGATCATCTTTACCGTTGGCTCCTTTAAGTGAACCAATCTTGCCACCGGTTTGCTCTATGCTGAATGATGGGCGGCTCTGTAATGGTGACAGGTTAACCTCACCCAGCGTTCCTCTGGAGTTTACGTATACCCTGCCACAGTCTTCTGTAAAGTGGGTTGCCAGTATTCCTTTGCCCTCTGGCACCTGATCAGAGACAAGAATATTGGCTGCACTGGCTGCTTCGTGGATGTTGATATTTTCAGGGTTTGTTAACTGAATGCTGTGCCAGTCAGCACCAAAGATATCGATATTGGCAAATCCTGAGGCTGTTTTCAGTGGGCCATTCACCAGGGCCAGGGTGTCCTGTTTATCCTGCCGACCGATGACCCGATCGGTATTGCCACCATGTTGCATAAAGTACAGTGGAGGGCGCAGGGTATCCGCCGAGAAATCCAGTACTTTCAGCTCTCCCCGGTGATCAGGTAATTCATTGATGCCAGCCTCACCGAGATTGGTGACGACAAATGCCTTATTCCAGTCATAGGGGGCATCATCGGAAAAAGAAAGATGCATCGACTTTTTTTGAGCGAAATCCTGCTCACTGGGCTGCGTTCCATCAGCAACAATGAGATCTGCTGCCCCATCTGGGGCAATAGTGAGTGTTTCGGGATTATTCACCAGCCCCTGGCTGTTCCAGCCTGAGCTATGAATCCAGATATTTTTCACAGAATCAACAGCACCAATATTGGCTCCGTCGTTGAGATTGAGCCGCTGTATCTGCGGAGTCGGCTGGTTGCTTTTTATCGTCAAAGGACGCTCTGTTGATGTCTGTATATTCAGCTTGGCAGGGGTATCCGGTACATCGGCTGCGGGTTTGGAGCTTCCAGCAACATTGACTTCAGCAACAGGCGCATCAGCGACCAGTTCAATAGCACTGATCCGGCCTTCAGAAACAAAATCCGGGGTTGTGATAAACAGTCGTTCTACTGCCGGTATCTCACCTTTAAGCTTTGCTCCTTCCGTTAGCTGCAGGCTATCAATTTTTTTGCTGAAGACACTGACGGGTCTTGGAGTACTGAGTATCAGGTTGTTCCCAAAGGGACTTTGTTGCGGGTTGCCACCAACCAGTACATTGCCAAGCCCGGTTTCCGGAGAATAAACACCATTGGCATTAGTAATTTTTCCCAGCTCCAGCGTCTTATGGTCACCGGGCATGATGCTTACCACGCCACCCTGCAACGATAGATCACCAAGACTGGCCTGGTCATATACTTCCAGCAGGCCAAGTGCTCCACCCTCTGTTACCGTAACAGGCAACCGCTGCCCGGCATCTGTTTTTATCTGAAGGGTCAGATCATTCTCTGTACGGTGAGGGATCTCCTTTGGTCCATAAACCCGCAGTAATGTCAGTATGCCATGCTTATCAATCAGAACTTCTCTGGTGTTATTGAGCGTTCCATGGGAACCCCAGTCATTACTGGCAACGGTAACGGACCGGAGGCTGTCAGTATCACCCTGAATGTGGCCTCCGTGAATAACCAGCTGATCGTCCTTTTCCGGGTTACCTGTCAGAGTACCTATTTCACCATTAAGAATCTCAAAACGCATGTTGGGGCGTTCTTTCATGTTGAAATTTAGCCCCGGTGTTATGAGGTCAGTTTTTAATGTTGCACTTTCAGGCTTCCTGACTGAATACGGCATAAACGTCGGATTAGGTATATCCTGGGCCTTGTCTGCTCTTTCTTTCTCCAGGTGATCAGCACTGACAGCATAAATATGCCCAATAGGCAGGGTGCTGGTGAGTGTCAATGACTCAAGATCAGCGGGAAGCTCCACCGGTGCTGCCACGCCATGAAGATGCAGGGTAGCAAAACCATGTTGTAGCGCTGAGCTTGAAACGGCTTGTACGGTTTCTGCAGAACCTCCCTTAACGGTTAGTTGGTCGTTTCTGGTGTTGTTGCCCCGCAGGTTTACCAGCGTGTCACTGTCGTGGATATAGTGAAGGTCTGGGCGTTGATGGCCATTGGACGCATCAACCTCATTAACAGTGCCGTGATTGGTGATCCTGATGGCATCGCCGGATGCCCTATCACTGAAAAGCAGCCCCAGGCTGCTATCGGTATGTGCCGGAGAGGCTCCCAGTGTAACCCCTTGTACCAGCGCAGAGGTTGAAACTTCAATATGTCTGGCATTACGAACAGGTCCGTAAGCGTGAAAAGGCTGGTCAGCGGAGGCCTTTACGATCAGTTTCTCCGGAGCAATCAGTTGGGCAAAACGCGCCCCATTGGCGATGGTGATTTCTGCTTTACCTGCTGATCCATCGAATTCCGGGATCGGTTGACCCGAGCTGATGTCAGACTCTGAAGGCGTTGCAACCACCAGTGTATTGGCTTTTTCTGTCAGTCGGTTGTCTTGTAATGACTGTGCCGGGTTCCCGAGGACAATTGACGTCTGTTCAAAAGTGGGTGTGTCTTTATCACCAGCGAATTCAGTGACCAGATGTTTTACGCCACGGACCGGCGTTTTTACCTGCCAGTCACCATCGGTTTGAGCTCTGATTCGATGTACATCCTCAATGATATTGATGATTCCGCTTGCCAGAGATAGCTCATCACGGCCTTGCAGATGACCTGTCATCTGGCTGATATTACCTCCCACCAGGGATATTCTGGCGGCAGGACGGTTATTGGTGTCCGATAAATCAATATGGGCTATTCCAGATTTGCTGACCTTGATATCAACGCCATTTTCTGATGGAAACGAATCCGTAAAACTGAGCTGCAGGGTTTGCGCCTGATCCTCACTGACAGGACTCAAGGTGACATTCACAGTGCCGGCGGCAATCAGTGATTTTGGGTTGATAACTGGCCAGGATGCTGTCCACCGGTCTCCGGTTATATAAATGAATTCAAAATCCCTGACTTCACCATTGACTGAAATTTTCTGGTTAATGTCTTCAGTCATGTTGTCTGCCGGGTTGATACGCAGAATATCCATCGGGCTGTTGCCTAGCAGGTTTCCCTGTAGTGTGCCGCCACGAAGTTCAATCAGGTTCAGGTCATTACCGGAGCCTTCAAGCAGCACGGCAGCACGCTGTCCCCTGATGTAGCTACCGGGTGTGAAAATAGCGATATTAAAGGGCCCTGTTCCCCGGATAGCGGCATCATCACTGATCACTGTTCCCGAATTCTTCAGCCCGCCTTTGTGCAGGTGAATGCCGCTGGCACCATCCGTAGCAGTTATGGTGCCGGTGTTGGCAATAAGTCCGAAACCGACATTTGGATTATCCGGGTCAATGGATCGTGCCCTGGCCCCGGTTGAGTGCGAACCCGATATCTGGATACTGCCGTGATTTTTGATCAGGCCATTGTTATAAGACAGCAGTCCGGTTCCCTGACCCTTAATTGAGCCATGGGGATAATTTATGGCACCTGCTTTGTAGTCATTACTGTGTTCATCCCACGCTTTGCCGATTCCGGACCAGACAATGTTCTGTCCATTGCTGACCATTCCTGTGCTTTCGGGGTGGTTTAGCAAAATGGTGCCGTGATTGGTGGCTGTCGTTTGATGGCTTGTATCTTCAGGGCTGGCTGTGGCCCTCATACCTGTTCCTGGTGCATTAATTTCAATATTGCCGTGGTTCAGGATTTTTTCCCCCTCAGCCTCCAGTCCTGTCATCCCCATGGTTGAGATGTAGATAGTGCCGGAATTTATATTGTGCGCATCGGAACCCGGTGGGGAGTTTTCCTGAGTTTCTTGCTGATCATTGGATAAATTACCAGCATTTTCAGTTTCAACTCCAGCATGATCACTTTGGCTTGATGTTGAGACTATTGCAGAAATGGCAATTACCAGTATTTTTTTATGGAATGTCTCACATTTGAAACCAATCATTCTTCAGGTTCCTCAACCAATGGGTTACACCATAGAGCTGAAATTTCTATACATAATGTATAAAAATAACCTCAGGGTTATTTCCAACGCTGAGGTTATTTGCTGGGATAAAATGCTGGGGTGTGTACGGCTGTCAGGCCAACGATTACTTGAAATACAGATAGTATGGAAAAGGTTTTTGCCCACGAAATATTTTTTTAGTTTTAAAATAATTTTTTTACTTTGTTTTTGTATAAAAAATGTCGTTTGGATTGATCTGAATCCGGAAGCCATATTGTGAATATGGCCTCAGGGTAATTTCTTACAATGCATTCTCTACTTTTTGTAAAAGTTTCTTTACCGGTGCTGCCAACCCCAATTCAGGCGATTGATCCAGTGCAAACCAATAATAATTGTCATGGTCTTTTATTACCGTATTGGTTTGTCCCGGATATTCAACAAAACTCAGTGCCGGGGTAATGTCCAGATGGTAGTGGCTGAAGGTATGACGAAAAGACGGCCATGTGTCGAAGTCTGTCAGTAACAGGCCCGTCTTCTCAAGTGCCTGCTCGATAATCTGATCAGGAGCTGAAATCTCGGGAAAGCTCCAGAGTCCTCCCCAAATGCCAGACGGTGGTCGTTTTTCAAGCAGAACTTCACCGTACTGATTCACTACCATCAGCATAATGACCGACTTTTCCGGTTTCTCCCGTTTTGGCTTTGATTCCGGAAACAGCCTCTGCTGGCCTGTTTTGTGCGCTATACAGTCGGCTTCCAGTGGACAAACCTGGCAGGCGGGTTTACTTCTTGTGCAAACCGTTGCCCCCAGATCCATCATCACCTGAGTGTAATCACCTGTGCGACACTCAGGTGTCAGCTGTTCAGCAATCTCCCATAGCGCATTGGCGACACGTGTCTGCCCGGGCCAGCCGGAGATGGCAAAGTAGCGGGTAAGCACTCTTTTTACATTGCCATCCATGATGGGAGCCCGGATCCCCATGCTAATGGAGGCAATGGCACCAGCGGTGGATCGACCAATGCCCGGAAGTTCCATAAGCTGTTCAACTGAGTGGGGAAATGCTCCTGAAAAGTCACTCACCACTTTTTTTGCGGCTTTATGCAGGTTTCTTGCGCGACTGTAATAACCGAGCCCACTCCAGAAATGGAGCACTTCATCTTCGCTGGCTGCTGCAAGGTCAGTGACTTCTGGAAATCGCGCCATAAACTTTTGGTAGTAGGGGATGACGGTGGTTACCTGCGTCTGCTGCAGCATGATCTCACTGATCCAGACGCGATAAGGCGTTTTATTTTGCTGCCACGGCAGGTGTTTACGGCCATGTGCATCGAACCAGTCCAGAAGTCTCTGGCTGAAAGTATGGTCTTTATATGGGGCTTTTTGAGTCATTAAATTACAAAAGCAGGTTTGCGATCAGCCTGCTGGCCGATCGCAGTATAGTCGTTAACTACTTATGGGCAGAAATATCATTTGAAGAAGCCCTGGAGCAGATCTTTAATAGGTCCCTGCACCTTGTCTTCTACCTTCTGCTTAAGGCGGTTTTCAGCGATTTCGGCAATGGTTTCAGTCAGTCGTCTGAAATCTACGCCACATTTCAGGGCACCAAGATCACCGTGACAACGGACAGGCCAGGTGACATTGACGTAATCCTTGCTGATCTGACAGGCAGGATCACTGTCTGGTGCTTCTTCGCCACGAATGTTGAGTCCCATACGATAATCCAGCTGTCGATCCACAAGATTTATGTGGCCATCACCTTTCAGGTTCATATAAGCGAGCGCTGCAATCAGGTTGTCGTTTTTAGCAACACCGTTTTTGATGACGAAACTGCCGCTCAGGTCGGTAAACTCGGTAGATGTGCCCCAATCCGTCGCTCTCAGCTCTTTCTTACGCACTTTGGCAACGCCTTCACAGACTAATTTGTCAAAGTTGGCATCAGTGAATGCGCCTTTATCAATCTTGAATTCAATGTTGCCATTCAGGTTTTTGGTGAGAACACTGGCGTATTGACCCTGTGTATGAACCTTCATACCCGCATTCACATCGCCTTTCAGTGAGGTAAGATCAGGAATAGCGGTTGATAACGCTTCAAGGCTGATATTTTTCAGCTCTGCCGATGCTGCCATTTTTGGCTTGCCTGACCGACGCACATCCAGGTTAGACGTCATATCGATAGTACCCTGATAAAAGCGGGAACCAATGGTAACTTCCTGCTTACCCCGGGCTGCTTTTATCGAAACAGACGGCTGTTCAAAAATGAATTTGGCCACGGTGAGAGAGGCCAGCTTCATTGACCCGTCAAGGCTAAGTCCGCGCAGCATGGCTTCCGGAATCAGCGGATGCTCTTTACCGGATGCGGGTGGCTCTGAGCCCGATTGAGCGGGTTGCTCTTCATCAGACACTTCTGCGTTGTCCGTGGCGGGGGGGAGATAGTTATCCAGATTAAGGTCGTTGCCGGTAAAGCTGAACTGCATATCGCCCCGGTCAATGCTGTTCATCCTGAAATTGCCATCCAGAGTAAAACTGTCCAGCTGGAGTTGCAGCTTATCTGCGCTCAGGTTTTCACCATTAGTGCTGAAATGACTGTCAAAGGATAGCCGGTTCAAGGCTTTCGGGTCAGCCATGGGAGGGAGTTGTACCTTGATCTGGTTCAGCAGATTGGCAAGGTTAAACTCGGCAACGCCCAGGTTGCCCTTAACCAGCATGGGTGTTTGTTGATATTGAACATTACCCACAATACTCAGGCTTTCACCTTTTTCTACATCCGGTGTGGCACTGACTTTCAGGTTCTGGATGTCATAATGACCTGCTTCCAGATTAAACGTCATCTTGCCACTGATCAGTGAATTTACCACCAGGTCAGGAATGGTGATGTGGACTGTTAATTGAAAGTCAAAAGGCTGCTGATTGCGGATGGCACCAGTGGTTAAACTGGCCTGGTCAATAATGTATTTCTGCCCGGAAACCTGGTCTTCGTAGCTGATCAGCAGTCCACTGACGTTGACACTGGCAATATCCAGTCTGACAGGCGAGGCTGGTTCTGACTCAGGCGTTGGGGATGGCTCCTGTCCCCTGGGCGTGGGTTGTTGTTCAGTGGGCGTTGGCGCACTAACCTGCCAGTTTCCCTGGCCTTTGGTATTTTTGACCAGCGTTAATTCCAGTCCTGTCAGCTCAAGGGTCTGCATTTCAATGCGTTTACTGATTAAGGGTATCAACTTCACACTGACTCCGGCGGAGCCCAGTTGCGCCAAGTGTGAATTATTGGCCCCTGCGACGGATACATCCTCAAGAGAAAGGCCAACCCAGGGGAATATTGACCAGCCAATGGGTCCGTTAATACTGACTTTCAGTCCCGACTGTTCATAAACAAGCCGGGTGATTTCATCGCGATACTGGTTGGGGTCGATAATGCGTGGCAGCAGTGCTGCACCGATAACACCCAGCAAAACCACCGCCGCCAGCAACACGGCAATGAACTTGAGAATGCGGTTCATGGAAATCCTCAGGATCTGTGGAAGAGTGATAATAAAAGACACCTATCTTACCCTGATACTTAACGTCATCAAGGGTAAAACAGGCTTGTTGCGGAAATGGGAACAGCGTCAGAGGCTGGCGATTTGCAGCTTTTTCAATGATTCCACCGGACGGGTCCATGGATGAAGTATCAGGGCAATGTTTTTCATTGCCGGGGACTTCAGCGCCCTGATGGCTTCCTGACTGTTTCTGTATTGTCCCTGAACCAGAACATACCAGTCCTTCTGGTTGCGCTGAACATGAACAGTGACTGCTGAAGCCAGCTCCGGGAAACGCTGCTTTAACTTGTCAATTGTCTGCCGGTTACTGGCTGCGAACCACTGAATGGTATAACTGTCATCAGGGCTGTTCAGCAGTTCATTCACAGGATTGTGAGGGTCCGGCTGTTCATAGTGTTGGTAGTTGTTGTCCGGCTGATAACCCGGGTGGAGAGGTTGTTCTCTGTTGGGCATCGCATGAACAACCGTTGGTCTGTGCATTGTCGGTGTACCAACGTCGTTTGAACTCACTAACCTTGTCTTCACTGGCTGTCGGTTAAGGTCTTCACGATGGACAATATAGGTCTTGTCGCCGGGGTCTTCCTGACTAATCCATTGACGTCTATCAATAGAGGGCTCTGTCACAGGTCTGGCCCACGCATGGGTAGCCTGCGGGGTTGAACCGACCAGGGACTGCAAATAGGCGACCTGTCTGACTTTTGGCGAGAAACGTGCCGACACTCTTGACAGTGAAGGCGTGAGCAGAGCATCCAGAGCCTGGGAACGATTCACAAACAGCATACTGACCAGGGCATAGCGATTCCTGCTGTGTCTCTGGTAGTGGATGATCTGGGTATTTTTCAATTCGCTGTAACGAAGCCTTGCCCGTTCAAGTGATGCTTTTCTGCTGGCATTCATCCATTCAATCGTATAACTCCTTGGATTGGCTGTCAGAACATTCATTGCCGGACGGGAGGGGGTCGGTTCTTCATAACTCTGGGGTTGTCTGTATTCAGGGGCTGGTGCAACAGGCGTGTTTGGCGTGTTGTAGTCGACACGGCTCCCCTGAGTATGTTGCTGAGGAATTCTACTGCGATAGGCCGGTGAGATACTGACATACATTTCCTGCGGGTTAGCCTGCTCTGGCAGAATCCGGTAGTTTTGATCACTGGATAAGCCGGGGTAGGATTGGCCCTCGAACTCACTGCCATAAGACACAGTATTTATTTCAGGCGGTTGGCCAGTATCATAACCTGTCTCAGCCGATGGGTAGCCATTATCACGACGGATGACCGGTGTTTCCGGTTGCTGAGTATAAGAGGGCTGCCGTTGATATTGTGAACGTAGACGGCTTTGCTCTGTACTCTCCGTACTATAGGAAATATCGTAGTTAATAGGCGCATTGTTGCTGTCGCGCATGGATAGCTCTGGAGGATATTCTGGCTGATATCGATCCGCCAGCTGTTCCACCGGGTAATTCGGCCTGATAATATCCAGTTTATGAATACTGGCCAGCGATCTTGTCCAGGGGTAAAGTTCTCTGGCCATATGGGATCTGGGCGGTGAATCCAGTTCCGCCATGGCGGCAATATTGCTTGGATATGGGCCATCCAGAAGCACATACCAGACTGTGCCTGATCTTTTGTATTCAGCAATGGTCGCGTCTTTTAATACCGGGTAGCGCTGCTTTAGCGCCTCCAGCTGTTCACGCTCTTTTGCTGCCATCCATTGAAGCACGTAATGGTCTCTCGGAGCATCCAGAATACTGACGAGTGATTCTGAGTTTCGAGCTTCAATAGATAATGAATTATAGGATTCAGCATAAAGCTGTTGTTCATCAGACTGTTTTTGCCTGGAGTATCCGGCATACTGTTGAGCAGGTTCGGTTTTATAAAACTGTCTGCTTATGCCGTTGCATAGCCAATCATTATTAATGCCTGACTGGCAATTCCAGGAAATATTCGAAGCCAGAGGTTTTGGCGGCAATACTAAACTCTCTGCAACAGGTGCAGCAATTGACGTCAGAGCGGCCACGACACAAAGCCTGAGTTGTTTTTCCTTAAACAACAATCGACCGGACATGGTATCAGATCCTTCTTGGTTCAAATCAACAATACCTGACTAGTAAACAAAATCAACCCTTATAAAAATTAATTTTTTATTAAATATTTTTTTGTGGATATTTCGATTCTTATAAAGAGAGCTATTATGTTAACGGCAGAGTTGTTTTTTTTCAGGAAAACAAAGGGTATTCGCTTTTTTGTTTTTTTTTGAGTCTGAAAAAAACGAGCTTATCCATTTATTGATTATTAGATTATCTAAAAAACCAGTCTTTAATAGTGTAAACAAAGGTTGGTGGTCTCCTCAGATTGAGTGAACGGTTGTTGAGGAAAAAAAATGTCAAAAGTGAATTACCCGGCTCTCAAATTACCAGGCAATGTAATTTGGCTGATGGGGTTACTTAATATTTTATGCATAGCGCCTGTCATCAGCATGGCCAATGAATGCTTCCCTGCGTTTGATAAGGCAAAATCTCAGTACATCGTCGGTTATGGTAGCCTGCTTTATGAACAGGCCAGGAAATCAACCAATATCGGGTTTAAGCCTGAGGTTCCGGTCTGGGTTGATGGATTCAGAAGAGGGTGGCAGACCAGAACCCGACAGGATAACACCATAAAGGTGACCGAGCTGGGGGTTATACCGCTGGTTGGCGGACGATTTAATGGTGTGTTGATTTCCATGCCAACCAATAAGATCAAGTCCATAGATCGTCAGCAGCAACTGACCTGCCGTGTGCTGGTCAACCCTGGGCGATTAACGTCTATGAATAACGTGAATATCCCGGAGAATAGCCAGTTCTGGCTTTATCAGACGCAGAATAAATACAGCAGCAAACCCGCAGGCAGCTATCCGATCCTGATGTCCGATGTGGATGAATTTCTCACGGGATGTCTTGAGCAGGCGGACCGGTTTGGTCTTGAATCCTTCGCCCGTGAGTGTGTGACTACGACCTGGAACTGGTCATCACACTGGGTGAATGACCGGCTACACCCATTGAAAGCAAAACCAGCTCAAATCCAGAGGTTGCAGGTGGATAAGCTTCTGGAAAGCCTGGAAGGTAATCTTTATGAACAGGTCCGGTCCCAATAAAGAATATCCTCTGACAGGCTCCCAGGAGCCTGTCAGACTTAAGACTGTCCTACACGGCAACTGCTCCTGCGTTGCTCTAGCTCCTGC